>JAHIVM010000440.1 GCA_018816665.1 Candidatus Zixiibacteriota bacterium | reverse complement strand
GTCGATATACGCGACCCCGTCAATATTCGGATTGGGACGCGACTGTGCGATTTCACCGGCGATCTGAATCGAGGATTTGGCTTCCGTGCTGACAAGGGGAAGCGCATCTACCGCCTTGGTAATAAAGTCCGGGTACATGCGAAGACTGAAGTCGAAATCGGTGACCAGTGACTTGGCCGTCTCCTGCCCCACCCTGGGTTTGCGGTCCTGGGCTTTGTCCGACTTGTACAGCACCGTAGTACCGAGTTTGAAGTCTTTGCTGAATTCGTATTCGGCGCGGCCGCCAAAGAGAGTCTTTTTCTGCAGCGACAGGAACGGGGCATACTCGAATTCAACTTTGACATCGGCATTGGGATCATTGGCATCCGCATCCAGGATCTTGACCTGTCCGAAGTCATATTGAATGGTATAGTCGACATCCTTTTGCAGGATGCGGCCGTTCAAGGTTACTCGCTCGGACCCCTCGATGATGTTCGCTCGCCCGAGTTGAATCGTCTCACTGCTGGTTCTGCCGGACACTTCGATATAGTACTTGGACTTGTCAACCTTGTCCTGAGGGCTGGAGTAGTCGTATAGATTGGGGACCGTTTCACTGCCAAGGACCTCTTTGATAAACGGCTTGCGGTCCGGGAAAATGAGCACCTGCCACTCCGGATGCCAGATGTCGTAGTTCTTGTCCAGAACGCCATCGGGAGTTTTCACCTCCGGAGTGTTGTTGTTCTCCGTGTCCAAACCGAATACTTCGAGGTACGTTCTGGAGGTTCCATCGACCTCAAGGATATCCACCGAAGAGGTTGTCCCCTCGCGATTGGTCAGGCCATTAAACACCTTCAGGTTCAGGTCCTTGACTTCGTCAGCGGCGGGAATCCGATATACGTTGCGCCACATGAGGTCCCAGGTTTTGTGTCCCGGCAGGTATTCCTTCGCGCGCAGCGACTTCAGGTGGAGTATCGTCTCCCCGATCTCACCGACTTCGACCGTATCGGCGCCGGTGCGCGCAATCCTGAAGTACACACCCAGCGCCTTCCGTCGTGTTGTCCTGAAGTAAATGGCCCATTCGCTGAGACTGTCACCGGCATTGGGAACATCGTAGAGTTCAAAATCATTGCCGTCGAGCTCGCGCACCAGGATGGAGTCGGTCTGATCGGGAAACAGATCCCTGTTCAAGGGATCATAGTGCAGGAAGGCCGTTCGTGCCTGGACAAGACTGTCCCGGGTCTCTTCCAGCTCAAATACCTGAATATCAATGACCTTGTCGCCATCTCGGAAATCGTCGGGCCGACCTAGATCAAAAATACGGCCTTCCAGGTACTGGTTGTCGCGAATGTACTGCTTGCCGCCCGCTCCCCCGGATGACACCGTGGCGCTTTCCGAAGACCCCTTCTCCTGCGAGGCTATGGCTACCAGCCGGAGATTACCCAACTGGGCCTCGGCCTTGAGTCCGAACAGTCCCTGAATCCGAGCCGAGTAGCCCACAAATCGGGTGTTGGGAATACTGAGTGTGGTGTTGCCCGCTTCGATGACTTTAAGGACGTCATCGTCATCGCCTTTGTAGCGAATCAACAAACGGTTGGCCAGGGGAATATCGGTCTGGTTATCCTGCGAGACCTTGACCGAAATTTTGGAGCCGATGGTACCGGTGATATCAAATCGCGAGATCTGCTCCATGCTCAACGATGGAAACTTGCTTTGCTGATTTCCGATCGTGTTGACCTGATCGCTCCATTGCGACGTTCCTGAAAACGTAATACGTCGATACCCGGACACTCGCAGGTTGGCGCCGCCCTCGCCAAACATGCGATCAAACCGCTTAGGCAGATCCACACCGATCGATACTCCCTGGCGGCGACCGTCCCGCTGAGCCGCCATCAGCGACCCTTTGAACAAAGATCGGTAGGTGCTCTGCTCCGACTGGGCGGCACTATACGCCAGGTACTCATGGGCATCCACAGACACCGGCACAAGGGCTTTGTCGCGATGGAATTTCGTATTAAAGGTAAGGGAGTTGCTCTCGAAACTGGCATCTTCCAGCGTGGGATCAAAAATCATCGACCGGTGCAGGGTCGGCTGGGTGCGGGGATAGAGGGCCGCCGAAAACTCATCGGAGAACGCGGCATATGAAGAAACCACCCGTTCCGGTCGCTCCGGGTCGGGAGAGAATGTCGCCTGAAAGCCTACGCCCGAGGCATCGGCACCGGCACACACGCCAAAGACGGCGAGTAGAGCCAACAGGAGAGAATACAACCTGGCAGTCAAATCACCCACGAATGAATATGGTATAATGTCAATTCCACTTCGATAGAGACTGCTCGATATTCTTTCCTCCGGCAGGGGGTCAAATGTCACCCAGTTGCTGGACTTCTTCCTGCAAACGGATGCCAAATCTTTCGAATACCTTCTCTTTCAAGGTATCGGCGAGCTTTCGAATATCCTTCGAGGTAGCGCCACCCGAATTTACTATAATATTGGCGTGTTTTTCAAATACTTTCGCTCCCCCGATGTGCATTTCTTTGGCGCCCACTTCTTCCAGGAGCCTGCCGGCGGCCAGTTTGCCGTGTTCCTGGGTGGGATCAGGGATGTTTTTGAAAAAGCATCCCGCCGAGGGCAAATCCTCGGGGTGTTTGGTGCGGCGCAACTCGAGGATCTCATCTACCCGGGCCTGGATCTTCGTCTGATCGCCCTTCTGGAGTTGAAAGCGGGCACCGACTATTATCTCGTGAGTGGTTTTGAACCGGGAGTCCCGGTAAGCAAATCGGCCGTATTCCGGTCCTTCCCGACGGATAGATAAGTCGTTGTCAATAAAGGTGATTTGAGTCACTATCGAGCCGACATCGCCGCCGAAAGCGCCGGCATTGCCATAGATGGCACCGCCCACACCGCCCCATATGCCGGCGGCAAACTCAAGGCCGGTCAGCGAGTTGGAGGTGGCAAAATCGACCAAATCGGCCAGGTCTTCCCCGGCTCCGGCCTCAATGACTGTTTTGCCGTGCAATTTCAGGCCTCGAAAACTCGCCTTGATCACCAGGCCGTCAAAACCATCGTCAGAAACAAGCAGATTGGAGCCGCCGCCCATGACAAAATAGGGTATATCCAGTCGTCTGGCGGCCTTGATGGCCCGAATAGCCTCGCGCGCCGTTTCGGTGGATACAAACAGACGGGCTCTTCCCCCGGTTCGAAAACTCGTAAACTGGGCCAGATCGCGAGAAAATTCCAGATTTGTCCCGAATGCATCCAACAGAGACGCTATCGGCAGGTCGGGTCTAGGCGATTGTTTTTCAGCCATGTCGCTGTTTTCTTCAGTTGCTCGCAGGTATTGTCTCAGCAGCCACGCTCAAATTCGATAACACCTTCGATGTGCGTACGGATCCACAGTTTATACACCAAAAGGGTCGAATCGTGGCAGTTACCGCCGAGAATACCGGATTAGTTCTTATCAGTCTCGGGCGTTGCACTCCCGGTTGTTGTATCGGCTTCCCCCTTCGCCTGCGACACCTCGAGGTAGTTCATCCGAAGCTGATACAAATACGCATCCATCAGTTTGTTTTCGTCGTCGGTCAGATTGCCCTGCGTTTTGCGCTTCAGCATTTCCATCATATCGATAGTTGTTCTGGCCATTTCCAGATTCAGCTGGGTTTTACCGGTGAACGGATTGGGCACCTTTCCCATTTGTTGATTGGCCGACGTCTGCAGCGAAATAATCAACTGATAAAACGGCACATCGTATTCTGCCGACTGGTCACTCATATCATCTCCCGATACAAAACGTTACGCAGGTCCCCGGCTGCCTAGCCGCCTCCGAGGTTGACGTAGTGATTTCTCATTGATTGCTGCAGGTAGGAATACAGCCTCTTTCCGCCCGAGTCAAGCGTATCCACGCGGGCAAACAGTTTCTCCAGGAGATCCCTTGTCGCTTCCAGGTAATCCCGGTCCCGCCACAGATCGGCCACTCGCAACTCGGGCAAGCCGGATTGGCGGGCACCGAATATCTCTCCGGGACCCCGGAGCTGCAGATCGGCCTCCGCCACCGCGAAACCATCGGTGGTGGAAGCAAAATAATCCAGGCGTTGTCGGGCCATCTCAGATATCGGCGTTTGCGCCAGGGCAACGACGGTGGATTTCTTCTTTCCCCGCCCCACACGACCGCGCAATTGATGCAACTGGGCCAGACCAAACCGCTCCGCATGCTCAATCACTAACAGCGTGGCGTTGGGATTGTCGATACCCACTTCGATAACCGTTGTCGCCAGGAGAGCATCGATTTCACCGTCGCGAAACCGATCCAGTATGTCATCGCGTTCCTTCGCCTTCACCCGGCCGTGAACCATGGCCACCCGAATGTCCTTCAACAGACCGGCCGAGTGCTGTGCAAAAGCGTCCTCGACATTCTGCAGTTCCATTTGCTCGGATTTTTCAATCAGCGGATAAATGACGTAGGCCTGACCGCCCTTGCGGACCTCGTCGCGGATGTAGCCGAACACTTTGTCGCGCACATCGCTTGTGCGCCAGACTGTCCGAACCGGCTGGCGGCCCGGCGGGAGAACATCGATGGTCGAAATATCCAGATCGCCGTAGAGTGTGAGCGCCAGCGTACGCGGTATTGGCGTGGCGGTCATAGCCAGGAGGTCCGGGTCGGCACCCTTCGCGTACAGCCGGCCGCGTTGGTCGACGCCAAAGCGATGTTGCTCATCGATAATTACCAGTCCGAGACGCTCAAAGGAAACGTAGTCGTAGATCAACGCGTGAGTGCCGAACACCAGGTCAACCTCGCCGGCAGCGCACTGCTCTCCGATACGACGGCGCCTGGCCGCGGGAATGCTTGCCGTAAGCAGGGCCACTTTCACGCCGACACGGCCCAGACGTTCCCCCCAGTTGCGATAATGCTGTTCGGCCAGGATTTCGGTTGGTGCCATGAACGCGCATTGCAGGTTGTTACGAACGGCATGCAGCGCAGCCAGAACCGCCACGACTGTTTTGCCACACCCCACATCGCCGTGCATCAGCCGCGACATCGGTTTGTCCCGCCCCAGATCCGCGATAATTTCATCGGTGACTTTTTGCTGGGCTGAGGTTAGTGCAAACGGCAGATCGGCAACAAAGCCTTTAAAGACATCGTCGGGCGCCTGGTACCGATGTTGTTTGGTGGTCGCTTCCTTGTATCCCTTATGCTGGAATACCAGGTTCTGCAGCCGCAGGAGTTCATCAAAGGCCAACCGTCGCCGACACGTCTCAATCTGCTCCCGACTGTCCGGGTAGTGGGTTTTGCGAATTGCCGTGTCCAGATCGATCAGGCTATGCTTCGCGATCACTTTGGCCGGGAGATGGTCGACAATGGTTTCGGACAGGTGATCGTAGATGTAGGTTGTGACCGACCGCAGTCCCTTGCTGGACAGCCCCACCTTGTTGAGGTCTGATGTTTGCGGGTAGACCGGGATAATCCGTCCCGCATGGACCATCTGATCGGAGTCCTGATCGAGACGCTCAAGATCCGGGTGAACGATTTGCATGCCCTGGAAATACGATACTCGCCCGGTGGCGGCAAACACCTGGCCCTTTTTGAACAGTCTCTCCCAATACCTGATGCCACCGAACCAGAGCAACGCAATGTGCCCGGAGGCATCGCCCAGAATCACCTCGTAGCGTTTGCCTCGTCCGTGCAACACGCCGTGTGCTTTGACCTCGCCGACAATCGTCGCCATCTGGTCAATCTGGAGCGTATTGATCGCCACTACGTTGGTACGGTCGAGATAGTGACGCGGGTAGTAGTCCAGCAGATCGCGGACTGTGTTCATACCCATAGCCGCCAGCGCCTCGGCCTTTTTGGGGCCGACGCCTTTGACATATTGCAGCGGAGAAGTGAGCTTCAATTCTGGCACGCCGTATGGTGATACATGGCCGCGCCGCCGTCAATTACAAACCGACTGCTTGAGAATCTCATGTCAATTGCGTCAGGAAGGCCTTTTGTATATATTCCGGGCGGAAGAGGATGTCGTCTGGTGGCGGTCCCGGCCTTCAAAGCCGTGTGGGGGGCAAGTATATTGTCCCCGGTGGGTTCGATTCCCACCCCTTCCGCCAATTATCGGCGTCCGAAATCCGCGGCGATCATGTTTCCGGCCGCCGGATTTCCGGCCCACGACATCCCTGCTCATTGGTTTAGCGGGTGATGCGATCCGGCATCTTCGACGTTCACCATTTTAGGCGGCGACAAATAAACTGCCGGCTCGCCGGCATTGTCATACAGGGAGCGTCTTGTCTGCGCCCGTAGGAGCGAGGCAGAGTTGTGAGACGCTGTTGAGAAAGAGGTGAAGCCGTGAAAACGTTTGTCCTGATGACCAAACTGTCACCGGAGGTGACGGCCAACATGAAGGATCGGGCCGAAATCGGCGCGGCCTGGCTGGACCAGGTGCATGAAAAATGCCCGGAAGTCAAGTTTGTCGCGCATTATGCGCTGCTGGGAAGCTTCGATTCAATGGACATCTATGAAGCGCCGGACGAGGAAACAGCGGCGAAGGTCTCAATGATCAGCCGGTCCCACGGCGCGCTGGTCGCCGAGAGCTGGACCGCCATTCCGTACAAGCGGATGGTTGAACTGGCGAAGGAAATCTGATCGAGCCGAACCCTGGGGTCGAGAGAACTCCGGCGTGACCGGACCCTCAGGGATCATCTTTCATCTGACTCCCCGGCCCAGGTCAGATGCGGGGCTAGAACCAGTTCAGCTCGCGTAGTTCGGGGATTTCGGCCCGGAGATCATCGGCGATGTACTCCAGTTCATCGACCAACTCTTCAATCTGGTCGGCCTTCTCCTCGAGTTTCTCGGCCTTGAGTTCCAGCTTCTCGGCGTCGCGTTCCATCTCTCGCTCGAGATCATCGGTGTCGTAGTTTGACGACAGCAGCTTAAACACACGTCCGATGGCCGACAACCCCAGCTTGGCACCCTCAAGGCCTATTTTGGCCCCTTCCTTGCCGATCTCCATGGCCTGGACTCTGACATCCATGGTCAGGCCGTAGAACTGCGCCAGAAGTTCCTCCTGCCGATCGTTCGTGACGATTTTCTTGCCGCCAATGTACAGGTCGTAGTCCGATGTGATCTCCACGCGGGTGCGATCCCGGCCCTTGTGGCGGATCTGCAACGTGCCGTCTTTTTTGATTTTGACGCTGATGTCATCGTGATGATACGTGTCCCACGTGACGTACGAGTCCGATGCCTCGTTGGATTTGCTGCCGGCCCAGGCCGAAAGAGGCAGGGCCAGCAGGCCCACGAACAGCCAGATCAGGCCCGCGCGGTGTCTCAATATCGACTTTGCCATGGTAGGTTTCCCTCGTTGCCAGGATAACTCAACTATCCCGTCATCCGCAGTACATCCCGGGAGGACAGGAAGACTCTCTTCTCTACCTTACGATAAACGGAATGGTAAGTTGCGCGGCAGGGAGCGTACGGTCAGGGGTGGGAAGTCTCGTCGGGCTTCGGTTCGGGATCAATGTGTATTTTGACCCGGGAGACATCGGAGAACTCCTCCTGGAGACGTATTTTGACGTCGCGGGCGATATTATGTCCCTCGCGCACCGTCAGCCCCGGGTCAACCACAATATCCAGTTCCACGAATATCTGGGGACCGGAATAGCGGGCTCGGACATCATGGGCCTGTCTGACCCCGGCTACCGTCTCCGCACAGTCGTTGAGACGCGCGATCATCTCGCTGTCCGGGGCAGTATCTGCCAGTTCCTTGAAGGCCATCCAGACGAGCTTCACGCCCACCCGCATAATGAACACCGTGACCACCAGGGCGGCGTAGGAGTCGGCCAGATACCAATTCGGGTTGACGTAGGTCGCTCCCACGCCAATCAGAACGGCGATCGAACTGAGGGCATCGGATCGATGATGCCAGGCATTGCCGATCAAGGCATAGCTTTTGAGACGCCGACCGACTGAGATGGTGTACCAGTAGAGGACTTCCTTGAGTACAATGCTGGTCGCGGCGGCATAAATGGCCATCAGCGACGGTGTTGAGGCTGAATGATTGTATATGGCCGATATCGAACCGTAGGCCATTCCACCACCCACAATCAGCAGCACCATGCCGACAATCATCGAGGCTATCGTTTCGATTCTCGCATGGCCGTATGGATGGTCGTCGTCCTCTACCTGGCGTCCCCACTTGAGTCCCAGCAGGACAACGACATCACTGAATAAATCCGACACGGAATGGATACCGTCGGCCAGCAACGCCTGGCTTTTGCTGAGCAATCCGACCCAGATCTTAAATACGGAGAGCAGGACATTGACGCCCATGCCGATCCAGGTCACACGCATACCGGGAGTGGTACTCAGCACCGGGTCATTCTGAGAAAAGCCGTTAGGGATATCGGTCAGGCTCATAGGCGCAACATCGGTCTACGGTTGCCAAAACGCAAGTTTGGTTTTTTGCAAAAAAAGGGTCGTCGGTCTTCGAATTCCGGTCGTCTGATCCGCTTCAAATCGAACGGACAGCCATAGCAAACGGATCGTCGATCAGCAACTGTTCCTTGACGGTAAAGGCCTCGGCATACCGCACATTGACGACCTGACCGCATTGACGGGCCCGGGTTTGCATGAGGTCGAAGATACTGGTGCCCGGGTGGAAGATGTCCTTCCGCGATTCAGGCAGATCAAAAAGATTCCGGCCGGCTTCCATGGCCTCGAGTATAGGTGCCGGATCACCGAATTGTGATCGATAGGCAGCCACGGCCTGCACTTTGCGCTTGAAAGTGTCTGAAATATCGACAAAAAACGAATGATCGCTGTTCCTGAAGTACGAGACATAAAGAATCTTCCGGGGACGGTGCGGTTGACCGCTCAGCGATGCTTTTTTCAGGCCGGCCAGAAAGCAGGCATCGTATCCAAGGCGGCTGCAGGCCAGATGATCCGGGTGACGTTGCTCCCAATGTGGCAGGACAACCATCTCAGGGCTGGTGTCGCGAATAACCTGGGCCAGCTTGAGGCGATTTTCACGCGAAAACTCGACCGCAGAATCCTGTAGATACAGGTTCTCTCGGTATTTCAAGCCCATAATCTCAGCGGCCTCGGCGGCTTCCGTGGCCCGATCATGTTCGGTACCGTGGGTTCCCATCTCGCCCCGGGTAAGATCCAGCGCTCCCGTGCGACGGCCCAGATCGGCCATTTTGATCATAAAGCCACCACAGGTGATTTCTATGTCATCGGGATGAGCCGCAATCGCGAGAATGTCAAGAGGAGTGTGCGCCGCCATCGATTATCTCCTGGTAGTAGGTCTCATACTCGGTAATGATCTTTTCCGCCCCGAACCGTTCGCGCGCTATTCGTGCCGCTGCCTGTCTGAACTCCTGCAACCGCTTTGGATCGGACAACAGCGATACTGCCGCCCGGGCCATACCGGTGGTGTCCCCTACCGGCAGCAGAAAACCGTTTTTGCGGTCGCTGATTACCTCGGTCAGACCGGTCCCGGAGGTGCCAATTACCGGTACCCCGCAGGCCAAAGCCTCCAGGGCCGCGAGTCCGAACGACTCTTCTTCCGACGGCAACAGGAACAAATCCACGCACGGCAGCACGGCCTCTACCCGGCTCTGGTTCCCCAGGAAGATCACTCTGTCATTGAGTTTCTTTTTGTTTATCTGACGACGGGCCAGGATCGTGTCGGGACCTTCACCGACCAGCAAGAGCTTGGCGGGAAGTTCCTCTGCGACTTTCTCAAAAATGTCGATCACATCCAGCGTTCGTTTGACCGGTCGGAAATTGGAGATATGGGCCAGCAGGAACTCACCGTCGGCAACAAAGTCCTTGCGATGGCATCGGCTTGTCACCGGTTTGAACCGCTGTTCGTCAAAGAAATTGTGGACGACCCGGATTTCCTTTTTAACACCAAACACCTCGGTGGTTTCATCGGCCAGGTATTTAGACACGGCCGTGATACCGTCGGAAGCGTTGATCGAAAAGCGGGTGATGTCGAAGTACGACGGATCGGCGCCTACCAGGGTGATATCGGTACCATGCAGGGTCGTGATGATTTTCGGGAGTTTTTTCCCCCGGCTCTCCAGAATCTGGCGGGCCAGATAGGCACAGGTGGCATGGGGCACGGCGTAATGAACGTGCATAACGTCCAGGTTGAAGTTGCGGGTCACCTCGGCCATCTTTGACGCCAGCGCCAGCGTGTACGGCGGATATTTAAACAACGGGTAGGCCGTGGTTTCAACGCCGTGGAACATCAGGTTCGCCTGGTATTGATCCAGACGGAACGGCAACGCGTAGGCAACGAAATGGACTTCATGGCCGCGAACGGCCAGTTGCTGGCCGAGTTCCGTGGCGACAATGCCGGACCCGCCGGCCACCGGATAACAGGTTATTCCTATTTTCATCTACGGGGTAAACTCCGAAAGACAGATCAGTTGGTGACGTGTTTCCTCGCAGTCCATACGATCGTATACAAACGATACTACCGACATGCCGTACTTGGCCAGGAAATACGAGAAGTTAAGGGACCGCTCCTGCAGTCCTCGATTGGTATACAACCCATGATACATGCGATACATGCGATCACGGGAGTCCTGACTATGCCGTTTATGCGCCGAAAACACTTTCTTTTCGAATCCTTTGACCGTGAAGTCGATCTTACCGTGAGTCTGCTGGGCCACCCGCTGCATGACCGGATCAAACTTGAGTACGGCCGCGCTGAATTTCTCGAACTCCTTTTCTATGACCGTGCGAAGCTGCAGGAAGTCACTCTCCAGACTATTGGGGAAAGTCTTTGCCAGCACGCGGTTGATAATCTGCTCCACATCGCCGGTCAGTTCCTCAAAGGCAATGTCATTCTCCCTGAGTATCTTGCTGAAGCGCTGTTCCATCAGCGTGAGCGTCGGACGAGCCCGGTGGACCGGCGCCGGCAGGCCGAAGTGGCCGAAAAGCGGGTTCATTTGGGCCAGATAGGCAACCTCCGCCGGTCCGCCCTTCTGGGACAGAACCGGAAAGAGATAGGACTGGAACACGGGGCGTGTCATGACATCGGGAGAGAATTTCTCGGGATGTTTCTCAATGCGTTCCAACAGCTCATGCCGCGTGAAGGCCTGTTCACCCACCTCGCAATCATCTCCCTGACAATGTACCGGCAGACGGCCGTCGAGGTTGTAAAACAGGTGACTGGCATCCTCGCTCTTTTCAACCTGCAGATGATACCCGGCATCAACGATTGCCTGATTGGTACGGGTCAGCGACTCCCGGATGGCTTCACGATCGCTCAGGATGGTTTTGAAGAACGGGATGGCATGACGTTTCACGCGGTCATCCACAGGCGAAAACAGAACCAGGCCGTACTCCGCGGTCAGGGTCGCCATGAGCTTACCAAAAGCCGTGACCATGGTGTCATTCGGCGTGTAGCAGCGGTCGATCAGCCTGTAGAGGTCATCGGTGAAATCGGTCTCCCCCAGGGTCTCTTCCAGCAGAGCCCGCACAGCATCCAGGGCCTCGGCATCGGCAAGGCGCACTTCGCCGATAGGGAGTCCTTTTTCCGGCGGACCATCGTAGGTGAGTCGACAGGGATCCATCTCACGACAGAGAATGTACGTGTGATTGGCCTCGTCAAAATCATGATCGTCGCCGGCAATCCAGAACATCGGAATGACCGGTCGTTTTAGTTGCTCCTCGTAGAGCTGCGCAGCTTTGACCACGGCCAGCGCCTTGGTGAGTGTCAGCCACGGCCCGCCGTACAGGCCGGCCTGCTGTCCGGCGAACACGCACACGGCCCGGGGATCTCTCAGCCGGTCGATATTGGCAAAAGTCCGGGATGATGCCTGATAGGTCGTGTTTTGATCGTGGAGGATTTCCGCCATCAGTTCCCGGTCGTATGGAATCCTGTCCAGTTGCCCGGCTACCTCAGGCAATGACCTTGCCAGAAAAAAGCCGCTGGCCGGAGGGGATCCGGCCAGGGCATCAAGGTAGAGTTTGCTGTATCCCAGCGCCTCGGGCGCTACCAGGTCATTGTTCATGGACGACTGCTTTTTCGCCAACAGGTTGGTCATCCCGTTTTTTCCTTCTGAAACAACCCACAAAGTCATCTACGATGGAGTAAACCACCGGCACCACGACCAGCGTCAGCAACGTAGATGACAACATGCCACCGATCACCGCCTGGGCCATCGGTGCTCTTAGTTCGGCTCCGGGACCAAGCCCCAGGGCCAGCGGCAGCATTCCAAACACGGTCGCAAAGGTCGTCATCAGAATCGGTCGGAGTCTGATGGGACCGGCCGCCAGAATGGCCGTTGTCCTATCAACACCCTCGGCCCGCCGTTGTTTCACAAAATCAATCAGCAGGATGGCATTCTTGGTCACCAGTCCCATAAGCATGACGATACCGATAAGCGTCATGATATTGATCGAAGAACCGCTGATCCAGAGAGCCAAAATAGCGCCTATCAGCGATAACGGCAATGACAGCATAATAGAGAACGGATCAAAAAACGACTCGTACTGCGATGCCAGAAGCAGATAGATAAACACAATCGACAGGATCAGGGCCCGGAAGATGTTCTGGAATGACTCTTCCATGAACTCCTGTTCCCCGACCGGCCCCACCGAGTACCCGGGCGGCAGTTGGATGGTGCTGTCGATACGCGCCTGGGCCTCGTTGGTCACCGACCCGGCAAAAGAACCGAAAAGCGGGTTGGCGTTGACACGCACTTCGGGCTGGCGGTCATACCGGGTGTATTCGCCGATGGCCGTTGACTTTCCGAATTTCGCCACCCGGTCCACCGGCACCAAAAACGTTTTGATCCCGATCACTTCCTTACCAGATTCAACGAGAATGCGACCGACCGCCTCTTCAGAATTGCGATACTGCTCGTCCAGACGAACGCGAACATCGTAATCCTGATCCCCCTCTTTGTACTGGGTGACCACCTCGCCCTCAACCAGCGAACGGATGGTCTGGGAAACCGACAACACATTGACGCCCAGATCATCGGCCAGCTGTCGGTCGACATCGATTTGCAGCTCCGGCTTGCCCTCTTCCAGGGTGTTGTCAACATCGATCGTCCCGGGGGTCTCCTGGACGATTTTCTGCACACGGTGAGCAATCCGCGCCAGTTCCTCGCGATCATCACCTCGAATGGAGAATTCCACCGGCTTATTGGATCCGCCTTCCGACGGTTCCACCGCCACGGCCACTTTGACACCGGGTACCGCGCTGATAAGGGTTCTTATCGAATCTACCAGGGCCTGGGCCGGCAGGAGCCGCGACTCGGCGTTGACCAATAACACCATGAGCAGTCCCTCGGTCACCGGGGTGTTTTCACCGCCGATAGTGACATAAAGGTCTTTCACTTCGGGCAGGTCCCGAAGAATCGCCTCCATCTCCGCAAAGCGGGCGGAAGTCGTCTCAAGAGTGGTGCCGGGAGGGGTCGTAGCCGTGATGTACACTTTGCCCTGGTCGGTCTTGGCCTGAAATTCCAAACCGATCAGATTGGCGCCAACGATGGCAATGGCCGCAAAGAACGTTGCTGTGGCCACGAGCATTACGAGAATCCTGTGTCTCAGGGAGAACTTCAGCAGCTTCTCGTAAATGGGCTTCAACGAGTCGAACGCAATGTTCCAGACGTTTAGCGGGCGTCGGATCTTCAGCCAGACACGCCACCATCCTGTCGCATTGGCCGGATTCAGCTTTTCCGGATCCTCGGTCGGCGCCCCGGTACGCGAGGCAATCATGGGCACCAATGAAAAGGCCACAAAGAGTGAGATCAGCACGGCAAAAGCCACCGTCATACCAAACTGGTAAAAGAAGCGCCCGATGATACCTTCCATGAAAGCTACCGGCAGGAACACAACCATAATGGCAAAGGTGGTGGCCATAACGGCCAGGCCGATCTCCTCGGTGCCGGCCAGGGCCGCCTTGAAGGGCGACTCTCCCTCCTGGATGCGGCGGTAGATATTTTCCACCACCACAATAGAATCATCAATAAGAATTCCCACGGCCAGCGACAGCGCCAGCAGGGTCATGAAGTTGATAGTAAACCCAAGAAACTTCATGATCGTGAAAGTCGCGATGATGGAAATCGGAATGGACAGTCCGGTGATGAGAGTCGGCCGGAGATCAAGCAGAAAGAGAAAAATCACCAGCACCGCGAGAATCGTACCGAACATGATATTGAACAGAATCTCATGAATCGAATCGTTGATATATGTCGAGTTGTCATTCACGATATTCAGGATAACGTCGGGCGGCAGCTCATCCTGCAAACCGGCCAGTTGCTTTTTGACACCGTCGGACAGGTCAACGACATTCGCGCCGGACTGTACGATAATATTCATGGCGACCGCGGCCTCACCGTTGAGACGCGCCAGGGAACGTTGTTCCACAATCGTGTCCCGCACCTGGGCGACATCGGAGAGATACACCGGTGTACCATTGTGGTTTTTTACCACGAGGTTGCTGAACTGATCTACCGAGGTCAGCTTTCCCTTGACACGCACGATATATTCGCGGCTCGCCTCATCAACGCGACCGCCGGGTATCTCCAGATTGGATGTCATCAACGCCATCTTGACATCATTGATCGATACCTGATAACTCTCCATGCGGAAGGGATTGAGGACCGCCTGGATTTCACGTTCCTTGCCACCGAGAACATCGACTGATCCCACGCCGGTCACCGCCTCCAGGCGCGGCTTGATACGGTCCTTCACCAGCTGGGTGATCTCCCGCTGGGTGCGACGGCCCGACACGGTGATCGACATGACACCCTGGGCATCCATGTCGAACTTACTGATAATGGGCTCTTCGATATCATCTGGAAGCTGGCCGCGAATCTGCGACACTTTGTCGCGCACTTCCTGGGCCGCTTCAGCAGCCGGGACTTCCAGCTCGAATTCCACGAAGGTGTACGTGAACCCCTCCTGGGCCTTTGATATGATGTGCCGGATGCCGGAGATCTGGTTGACCGCTTCCTCGATTTCACGGGTGACATCGGTTTCTATCGTTTCGGCCGATGCGCCCGGATACACGGTTTGCACCACAACAAAGGGGAATTCAACATCGGGCCACATTTCGACCGACAGGTCGGTATATGAAAACCAGCCCAACACCAGCAGGGCGGCAATCATCATGGTGGCGAATACGGGCCGACGTACGGATATGTCAGATATCTTCATTACAGGACCTGTTCGTTCAGTTCAGTAATATTAGTGGGTACCCCGTCTTCGACGTAATTCTGTCCCAGGGTAATAAGTGTGTCGCCGGACTTCAGTCCGGACGTAACCACCACCTCGCCCAGCAGGTCGGCGCCGAGAGTCACCACCCGGGGCTGGGCCTTGCCGTCGACAATGGTATACACCGTCTTTTTGTTGTCCAGTTCCAGCAGCGTCTGCCGGGGGATGGCAATTACCCGTCCCAGTCGCTCCTTGACGATGTGGACCCGCACAAACATGCCGGGAGCAAACATCCCTGCGGCGTTATCTATCAGCGCTTCCACCTCGAAAGCGCGCGAGATCGGATTAGCCGACGAAGCGACGGTAACGATAGTTCCGTTGGCGGTACCCGCGACCGCATCGCTGCTGATCCGGACCTGGCTGCCGGCGCGGAACTCCACGACATCATTGGCATTGACACCAAAACGGACACGCAGATTCCGGGTGGTGGCAACGGTGGCCAGCGCCTGTCCCACGTGGACCTGATCACCGGGGTTGACATCAACCGAGGTCACCACGCCGGCGATTGGTGTTTGCACCTCGACCAGACGGTTGACCGCCTCAAAGGCGGCCCGGCTGACTTCGAACGAAGTCCGGGCAGCATCAAAATCCAATTCCGAAACCGCGCCTTCCTTGTAGAGAAACTCCATCTTGCGGTAGGTCTTTTCGGTATTGAGAAAAGTCGCCCGTGTTTCGCTGTACGAGGTTGAGGGACCGGTCTTGTCCAACGATACAATCACCTGTCCGGCGGTCACGGTCCGACCTTCATCGACCCAGATACTGTCCACGGTTTCCGCCAGTTTGGCGTACAGCACCGCCTGGCGTTCACCTTCCAGGCTGCCGGTGTAGGTGGCCAGGACTTCGCGGTCCCGTTCCTGCAGCACCAAAACCTTGACCGCAATACTCTGCACGGTCTGTTCCTGCTGCTGTTCCTCCTGGGCACATCCCGCTATCAGCAGGGCTGTTATGGTAAGCACAATTGATATGGTAAGCGTTCTGTGTCTCATCTCACTTCGCCTGTATTAAAGATCAATGTTCGTAGCCTGTCTTAGTTTAGCCCGGGCAATCCGGAAGCCGTAAAGCGCGGCGGCACGGGCCGTGCGCGCCCGAATCAGGGCCGATTGTGCCGAGAGCACCTCCAGTTGAGTGCCGACTCCCGACTCAAAACGTAACTGAGCAATCTTGTGTCCCTCTTCGGCGGACGCAATTGTCGTCCCCTGGATATCCAGTGATTTTTTGGCCTGCAGCAAAGCCGTGTAGGCCTCCTCCACCTCGAGTCTCACATTGTCCCTGGTCTGCTGAAGGTTGAGCCGGGCCTGATTGTGCTCGGCCTTTCGCTGGGACACATAGCCTTTTGTGCGACCGCCGTTGAAAAGCTCCAAAGAAACGGTAATGCCGGCGGTCCACGACGATGACTCGTTCTCCGTCATAGTCCAGCTATCCGACGCGGACTGCCAATCGTAGGCCCCGACCGCGTCGAACGATGGCCAGTAGTCGGCCCGGGCCACTTTGATCGCCTTCGCGGAGATCTCGACCAGGTGCTGTGCCTGAATCATCTCCGGTCGGCCGGCCAGAGCCTGCGCAATCAGGTCCGGGAGCGCGGGCAGATTTGCCAGCGAGGTATCCCCGAGGTCCTCGATAACCGTCACGGGTTCATCGAGTTCAATCCCCAGAAACGACAGCAGCCGTTTCTCGGACAGGTGCACCTCAGCCTCCGCGGCAATCTTCTCGGGCAAAACATTCTGTCTTTCTACCCGGGCGCGCAGTAGCTCGTACTCCGACACCATGCCCTGATTGAATTGCTTTTCGACGACCTCCAGATTGGCTGTGTTGGCTTCCAGCGCTTTATCCCATACTTCAAGCTGCGCCCGAGCCAGAGCCGTGGCATAAAACAGCTGTTCCGCATTGAGGATTACACCGTCTTCCACCTGATCGGCAATGGCCTCACTATAGGCTTCGTACCGTTTGGCTATATTCAGAGCAGTGAACACCTTGCCACCGTGCCAGATAGGCTGTGATACGGACACCCGCGTCCCGAAGGAGTTCTTGAATCCGGTTTGCAGTTCCATCGTCTCACCGTTGGCGATAAAAAACACCTTGGGAACGGTGAAATTTCTGTTATAGCCGCCGCTCAACGACACATCGGGGAGGGCATCGCTCCAGGCCTTGGTGATTTCGGACCGGGCGATGTTAACATCCTCCCGGGCCGACAGGAACGTGCGGTTATGTTCCAGCGCCAGACGCCGGACGTCCTGAATGGTCAGCGCCGTCTGACTGGAGACACTCGCCGCGACACACAGTATCACGACGATACCTGTGAGAGCAACGGCCAGTCCCGATGAGCGGAGTTGAACCGGATGAAACATTTTGGTCATGCTACCCCCGCCTTTTCCCTGCGATCTTTATGCAAGCTTTTCACCAACTCGTCAAACATTTTAATCTGCACCTTCAAGTCTATGGAGTCCGCGCGGGCGCTTTTGCGTGCCGCCAACCCATCATAATAGCACATAGTGAAATCGGTTACCGTGCGGCGCTCGCGAAGCGTCCGTCCGTATGCCGGATTCATCCCTTTTGCCAGAGTCTCGCGTATCTGGAGATTGCCGTCGGCAAGGTACCGTCCGATTCTCGGGATACGGAGTGCCTGAACCCAGAGATCGACAATATTGCGAAATTCCCTGAGATCATCGGACTTATGGGAGGCCACCAGCGCCTCCAGTATGTCGGTGGGGGTAAAATCTCCCCGTTCGACAAGTCCGGCCAGAGCCGTTTCGTAACAGCGCCCGATATCAAGCATCAGCTCGTACAGGATGTCTTCCTTGCACTTGAAATGGTAGTACACGGCTCCCTTGGTCAGCCGGGCTTCCCGGGCAATCATCTCCGTAGTGGTCCCCCGATACCCCTTGCGGATAAACAGCTTACGGGCGGCGGTCAACAGCTGGTGCCGGCGTTTCTCCGGCGGCTGTTTTGGACTTTGCTTGATTTTGGCCATGAGACTCTTTCCTGCGATAGTTCCTACCTACCTCCCGGTATGTATATAATACCTACCGGAAAGTATCTAAATACGCCATTTCTACGATCCGTCAAGCACATTGTTTCAACAATATTGACAGAATTGCCGATATCCGCGTTTTCTATGACGGATTGCCTGGCGATTAGATTAGTGTTAAGAACGTGAAGCGGTCGGGATCAGAGCCACTTGCGCTTCTTGAAGAATAGTATCATGCCCACCATGGTCACCAACATCACTCCCAGGGCGATGAAATAGCCCTGTTCTATTTTCAGTTCGGGCATATTGGCGAAATTCATACCCCAGAGACCGACCAGGAATGTCGGTGGAATGAAGATGGCGGTCAGCAGGGTCAGCACTTTGATAATCTCATTGGTGGTCGTCGATACCGATGAGTAGTACACTTCCTGGGCCGAATTCAGCAGTTCCTTGTGGGTGTCCGCAATCTCGTTTACGCGTACCAGGTGATCGTGAATATCGGAGAAGTAGACACCCAGATTGGGTTTGATCAGCTCATAGTGCTGCCGCGATAGCTGATTGACCAATTCCTTTTGCGGCATGACGATTCTTTTGAGCTGGACAATATCCCGGCGCATGGTAAAAATCGACTTCAGCGTGTTGTCATTGTAGTTGCCGAGCAATTCGTCCTCGATCTGGTCCACCTCGTACTCGAAAATATCCAGGGTGACATTGTAGTTGTCCACCGCGGCATCAATTACGTTGTGGAACAGGTAATCACTGCCCCGGGCTATCACCCGGTCTCCCCGCTCCGCCCGGCTGTACAGATAATCGAAAATACGGTGATCGTCGTAATGCACTGAAACCATCGCGTTTTTGGTCAGGAACAAGTCAAGCTCGCTGATTTTCAGTCCCTCTTCCCGGCCGATGTAGTCCACCAGGTGAAACACAAAAAACAGGTAGCGCTCGTAGTCATCGATTTTGGTGCGCGACTTCTCGGAGATTACGTCCTCAATAGCCAGCGGGTGGAACTTGAAGTCATGCGTCAGCACATAGGACTCTTCGTCGGTAGGCTTGCACATGTCCACCCACAGCACAGATCCTTCCACGTGCATCAGCTTGTCGAAATCTGCGATCCCCTGGATAACCTGCACACCTTTGTCCGGGAGGTAGTAGAAGGATTTGATCATACCTGTTCCTCCTCGATGAACGTCCCTTCTTCATCGATCTGGTCAAAGATATCGCGCTCGGCATGGCGTTCCTTGAGTTCCCTGATGGAGACCTTCTCCAGATGGAAGAACCAGGACCCCAGTGTGAACATGGGAAGAAGATCCAGCAGATGCAAGGCCAGTGCAAACAGGACAGCGTCGGAACGACCGACCGCAAAAGCAGCCAGTGAGGCCGAGACGGCGATTTCAAAGGTCCCGGCATTACCCGGTGTAATGGGCACCATCAGGACTATCGTGTTGATGATCATCACGGCTGCCGCAGCCGCAAACGGCAACTGGAAGCCGAAGGACAGCATGAGGAACCAGACAGCCATCATGTGCGCGGTCCAGAAAGCCAGGGACAGCGAAATAGTCCCGAACATGTGCTGGCTGGATTTGAGCAGTTCACAGCCTTTGGTGAACGACCGAATGAATTTCTTGACCGCAATATAAACACCCGGCCAGCGCGAGCGAAGGCGGCGATAAGCAACATTTTCGAGATTCTGGCGATAGTGCAGCAGAACGTACAGTGCCGCCAGGGCCAGAAGCGTGGTACTGGCCACGATCCAGCTCAGGAAGCGGTACTCCTCGGGGAACACGAAAGCAAACGAGGTCACCAGCATGAAAGCGATCAGGCTGATGGCATCAAAAAGGATCTCCAGGAGTATGGTCGAAAACACAAAGGTTTTGCGCAGATCCTGTTTCCGCGAGAAGAGGATAACCCGCCCCACCTGACCGGTGAGAGCAGGCATGACAATGTTGAGTACCTGGCCGGCCGAATACAACGTCACGCTGCGAGTCAGTTTGTCCTGCCGCTGACGCGAGATCATCAGACGCCAGCGAACACCTTTGAGGGCGATGAACAGAAAACTGGAAAGTATCGCCGGAATAAGGTAGTACCAGTTAACCCGATCCAGAAGTGCCGTCAGTTCCGAAACCTTGATATCCTTGACGCAGAAGCCCAGCAACGCAATGCCGATTATTGCGCCCCAGAACTGCTTTTTTCTCCAGAATGCGGGCATACTATTCCTGATGTTGCTCGGTTCAAGCAGACAAGATAGACCATTGACAGTGGGGTGTCAAATCAAATAAATAGAGAGGTTTTGCGTAAGCCGTTATATGACAGCGACTAAGTCCTTGCGAACCCAGCCCCGCCGCTTATTCTCGAAGAGGACGTTGTAGTAATCACCGGATTCGGACAACACCTCCACTATCAGACCCGGTGCGGCATCCAGTTCTTTGTCCGAAAGCTCCGAGGGTCCGGTGCGGACGATCGAGTTCTCGGTCAGGATGACGGCGTGTTGAGTCAAATAGTCGGTATTGTATTTGAAGGTCGTCAGAAACGACGTAATCATAAGCAGTGTCAGGGATATGGTGATACCAACCCGAACCGGTGAGCCTCTCAGATTGAGACCGTAGCGCACAATCAACATCCCGACAAAGAGAACAAAACACGCTGCCGCTATCCACGCCAGCAGATCCAGATGATAGGGGGCCACGATTGACTCCAGAAAACTGGTCACGGGGTTCAGTTTGACACCTTCCATCTGGATGGACGTAAACCGTCGAGCGAAGTCCAGATTGGTTTGTATGTCATCGTTCGAGGGATCCAGCCGCCTGGCTCGCATATAGTTCAGTACTGCACGGCCCAGGTCACCGCTGCGGAAGTAAGCATTGCCCAGATTGAAATACACGGCAGCCGATACCTGGCCTTCATCAAGAATACTCGAATACGATACGATGGCGCTGTCGTAATGCTTTGTTTCGTACTGACGATTACCATCGGCAAACAACTGAGCGATATCGGCCCGTGCCGGTGCTATCAAAACGAGACCAACGGTCAGCAGTCCGGCGAGGCGAGTCAACGTCTTCATATCAGAACCTCACCCCCTCGATGCGCACGATAAGATCCTCGGCCGTTTTGAGCGCCTCGTCAATATCGCCCTGACTCATTGATGCCGGCGCATAGCGCGCGAACCCGCATCGGTTCAGGAAGGCAACCGTGTCCCGGACCAGAAGATCATCGGTGGAACGGTCAGTCACCAGTTCAGCAACCTTCTCCGAGGTCAACCCGTGCGGAGATATATTCAATTTGTCTGCGATAAACGACAGGACCGCCAGATTGGTCTCACCAAAGAAATCTGCCGCCGTCTCGGTTTTCGCAAGCGTACGGGCTTTGGACAGTCGTTTCTGAGCCTGCTTCGAGGCCGCACGCGCACGCGCGTAGCCAACATCGCCGAGCAGTTTTTCACGACGACGGCGAGCTACCACGAGAGCCACCAGAGCCAGCACGGGAATGCCGTTCACCGCCAGGTACAGGGGGCTGTGGATCACCAGTTCGCCGGGCGCCCGCAGTATACCGGGTTCCTGCTTGATAAAGCGGATGTCGCGCGATTCGGCGCCGATAGTCATCCCACCGCCGCTGAAGGGAACATCAGGATCGACTGCGTAGCCCTCGGCCTTGTTGACAGTCAGCTTGATAGGGCGGCTTCGAATGGTATTGTACTTGCCTTTGGCCGGATCGAAATAGTTGAAAGTCAGGGCGGGAATCTCCAGTGTGCCCGGACGTTTGGGTATGAAGACCTCCTCGAAACGCTTCACGCCCCCCAGACGATCGTTATCCCTGGTGGCTTCCTCGTTGGACGAGGCCCTGTACACGCGGAAGTCCGGGTTTTCGGGAATATTCGGTTCCGCTACGGACTTGATATTGCCCTGACCGCTGATATCCACAACCACCGATACCGGCTGGTTAACATCAACCGTCATTTTGCTCGGGGTAACGTTCATAGAGAAGCGCCCCACCGTCCCGGTAAAATCGTCGGGGCGTCCCTCGGCCGGCAGCGGCCGGGCTTCAATCGTGATCGGCTGCGAACGGACAGTAACTTCCTCACCCCGCCCCAGGGCACCCAACCCGCCAAAGATGTTGCGGCGACGTTCCTGGGTGGCAAAAACCGCTTTGAAGGCGGTCCGACCAATGGTTAGTTTGCCCGTCTGGGTGGGAAACAGGGCGTATTTGACTTCCAGAACCTTGTAGTTCCGGTTGTTGATCTTCTGGTAATACGGTCCTTTGTTGCCCAGATACTCGGTCCAGAAGCCGGTAGTCTGGGGTGCGGTAACCTCGGGCGAACCATAGTGCTTGACCGCGGTGTAAAACCGCAAACTGAGCGTCACCTGCTGGTTGACGTACGGATTGGCATTGTCAACCGAGGCTTCGACGAAATAGTCCCGCGTGCTCCCGTCATCGGACTGCGCCGCACTTTCCAGTTCCGGAGCGGTCGACGATCCCTGGTTCAGGACCGTCAGGGTTACGGAGTTCCCCTTGTACCGATGGTTCTGATACACGGCGGATATGTTGTCAATGGGAAACGAACCAGCCTGTTGTGGCAGCAGCAGGTACCGGTAAGTTACCGACCCCTCCATTTTGCCGTTGATGATT
>JAHIVM010000439.1 GCA_018816665.1 Candidatus Zixiibacteriota bacterium | reverse complement strand
GGCATTCCCCCTCAGGGCAGGTCTCTGTTTTGGCCGGTCGGGGATATTGCCGGGCCACAATCGAGAACCGACTGCACCCGTCAATCCACTGCTCCGGAGACCTGCCGCACCCGATCCAATCCCGCCATCAAGCTGGCGGGTCATAGGGGTGAGGGTGCGTGTGACGGACGGGTGGAGGTCGATAAGCCTGATATCCAGGTCATCTCTGAGAGCCCGGCCTGTCCCGCCACAGACCTCTCGGTCGCACCCGTCATCAATGACCAGCCACCTGATGTGCCGCCTCCGGGTGCGGAACACCTGAGGCTGCGACTGGTGAACCCTGGTAGATCAATCGACATTTCTCACAGAGAACCACTGTCTTCATTCGCCGTCGCCCGGAGCTGCTGCTTGAGGCTCTCACACTCCGCCGCAATTCTGGCCAATTCCGATGCTATTCTGTTCCGGTTGAAAGCAATGGCTTCGTTGCGCTCGGTCTCGGGATCAAACGGCACACTTGTCGACAATCCCGAGTTTTGACCGTCGGATGCTTTTTCGGTGAAGGGACTGATCACGGTCGTGTAGGCGGTAGGGATAAATATCTCTGTCAGGCTGAGAGCCCTCACGGAAATCGTCCCGGCGCCAACCCACTTGTTGCCCATCAAATAGTACGGTTGTGACCCCTGGGTAACCGGAAACAACATGTGAGCGGAAAAGGGAATGTGATACTGTCCCGAACCCGCCCCGGCCGGCACACCGACTCTCTCGGCACCAAAAGCCGGGAAGTTCACGAGGTTGTCGGAGAGTCCCAGGAAACACTCCGAGTAAGTGCCGCTGGTGTGATTTATGATGACCTCAGCCGAGGCGCTCACATACACAAAACCGTCGGCAGGCGCAAACATGGTCCTGCCGCCCAGATACTGAGCCGTAGCCCCCAGGACAGTTTCCCCCTCCTTGAGGTAGTTGCCCACGCCGGGCTCGTCAAGAATCTCGGCGGCCTCGATTGCATCGGCCGGCAATTCGACACTGGCCGATCCGCTCTCTGATGTGTTTAGGACAATCGAGCGATTGGAACCGGTAACGGTAATACTCGGCTGACCGGTTGCGGCGTAGCTGCCGTCCAACTGTACCCCGACACTGCCGCCCATCAGTGAATACACCCGGAGTCGGCCGGATCCCAAAATGAGGCCATTCCGTCCAATGTAGCAATCCGGGTAGTCACCCAGCGTATCCCGCACCGAGATGGAACCGTACACCGTGCCCCCCCGGGTGGCATCGATACTGTTCACGCGCAGCGCATAACCGACCGGCAGGAACGGCGTACGCGGTGACTGGGTTTCGCCATCGATAGTGACCTCCAGAAAGAGGGAGTCGTTTTCCAGAAACATCGCGTTCGGAATGGGGGTCACCGATCCAAGGATGTGGCTGAACAGGCCGTCGAAGGTGGTAAGGCTGATGTCCTCCGACAGAACCAGCGAACCGTCCTCGGGGAGCGTATACACACGAAATTGAAATTCATGGGACCCGTCGGCCACCGGATGTCCGTCGGCATCGACCACCCGGCCCTGATAACTGATCCCTTTGGGTGTGCTGACGGCGGCAACGGTGGCGGCCATAAACAGACACAGTGCCACACAGCCTGACAGTGCAACCAGCTGTTTCATGAGTTGTTCTCCTGCGATCCTGGGTTGGACCATGCTTCTCACTGTAGTAATGATACCTCTCGGCCAGCAGGGATAGAAAGACGCGCCGTGTAGCACCCGATGCCGGGCCTGGGGAAACGGCAGAGATGCCAATCAACTGCTGTTCTGTAATATAATTGACAGTCGTCGGTTATCCTAACACGGTGTTGAGGGGCTGCCGGTTTGCCCCGCCTGTGGCGGGCGGGCGGAGCGGGCCCCCGCGCGGTCAGGGTATTGGCGCCGCCGGGATCTGATTGACAATTCCTCGCCGCTGTGCGATAATGGACATACTAATAGCGTTGATCCAAAAACTGCCATATCAATTCGTATGATCTGAAGATGCATCCGACCCAGAGGAGACAACCCGTGAGGACATGTAGTCTGTGTGTAGTCCCGGTGATTATCTGCCTGGTGTTCCTGAGTTGCGGCAATCTGCAACCTTCCGATGAGGAACTGGCTGATTCGTCCAAAGCCCTTCACATTCGCGTGGTATCCAACCCTTCGGGGG
>JAHIVM010000438.1 GCA_018816665.1 Candidatus Zixiibacteriota bacterium | reverse complement strand
GACGGGATTGATCGCCGATGTCACCGGAGTGACGCCGTCTCAATTCGAAGAAGAACTCATGGCGCTGACTTCCACGTACCCCGAGCAATCACCAAACCAGAAGTACGTACACTTTCACCTCGCTGAGCGCGGCGCAAACTGGCTCTTTGAAGGAGAGGATCGCAATCGCGCCTGGCTCTGGAGCAGCTCACCGTTTTACAGTCAGCCGTTTTTCCGCCTGGCCGTGAGCTGCCCCGATGAACTCAAGTACGGCCATGACCTGTATGCTACGTTCCTGAAAAACCTGTCACCTGAACTCGCCGACCTTGCCGATGTTAACCGGGGGATGGCCGCAACCGATCCGCGTTACCGTCGCAAACTAACTCGCATCGCCCGTCTTAACCGTTTCCCCCGTTTGCTCCGCCACCTGCAACGCGTCTTGATCCCGCAGGTGCCGGTGGATCGGGGATCACCCACTCTGGCCGCACTGCAACGGCATATGGTCAGCAACCGAGCGGTTGCGGAGTACATCGCTCCCAGGGCGGTCGCCTCTCTCATAGATCACCGCGGTCGTCACGGCCGCCAGGTTTTTGAGAATCTCCTGACGTTGACATCTCTGATCACAAAAATATCCGGGGATGATGCATCAATCCAATAACAGATCAATCTGTCGCGTGAGAACTGTCTTCGCTCGAACGGGGTGAATCCATCAGCCCCAGAGCGGCAGGCAGGATACCGGCATACAGCAGCACCCCTGCCAGCCACAGGCAGGGTAATTGATACCAGCGCGCATATTTGCGAAGATAACGATACATGGACCGGTGCGATTCTACCCGCATACGTGCCGGCTGTCGCCGTGTCGAACCACCCACATGATGGAACACGCGCGCCGCCGGGTAATACAACAGCCGGTAACCGACATCGTGAATCCGTTTGCAGAAGTCCACATCGCTGAAGAATATGGGAAACTGCTCGTCGAGCAGTCCTACCCGGTCAATCACCGGGCGGGGCACCAGCATGGCGGCACCCATCGGCTGATCAACATACCGCTCGGTCTGATGATCGAACCAGCCCATCTTCCAGGAACTGAATTCCCGATGAGTCGGCAACAAACGGCTGAGTCCTGTCGCGACATATACGACATGTCGGTACGTGGGAAACGATCGTACCGACGGCATTACCGTGTCGTTCCGATCCACAAAAGCCGGACCGATTAACCCCACCTCCGGTTCGCGCCTGAGCCGATCCAGCAGGAGCCGGGTGCTGCCGGGAGAAAATTCCAGGTCCTGATTGAGTATGTACAGATACGATCCCCGGGCGGTCTTGAGGCCGATATTCACAGCCGCTGTGAAGCCAAGATTTTCGCCGTTGCGGATTAGCTGAACATCCGGATAGTCGCGGGACACCAGGTCCGCGGAACCATCCGAGGAACCATTGTCCACCACGATCACTTCACTCTCGATACCCGTCAGGTCGGCGAGAAGGGTTCGCAGACAGGACGGCAAGAATGCGGCGCCGTTGTAAGCTATGACGATCGCCGATATGACGGGACTTGCGGCGCTCATACAAGACCGTCCATAACTTCGGCCATGCGACGGGCCAGGGTTACCGATGAATACGGTACGGAATATTCCGGCAATGCGCTGTACGTGTACTCGCCCTGCATAAAGCCCCTGTAATGGTCGCGGACAAAGGTCACGGCCCGCTCCGTATCGTCGTCGTCAAAACGGCACGACGGTGTGTCCTGAAGGGCTGCGGCAACCTCACCGTCGGGTGGAGCAAACACAAGCAACGGTCTCCCGGACGCCAGCAGGTCAGAGACTTTGCCCGGCAACAATCCCTTTCCCTGCCGAGCGGTCACGCCCGCGTACAGCACATGAGCTTGCGCCAGCAATTCAATCGTGCGTTTGCGAGGCTGAATCCCATGGATGTCTGCTTGCAACGCAAGTCCCTCGCGCTCAAGTAACGACCGAAACCAGGCTTCGTCAACCTGTCCCACCTGCACCAGCCGCACTTTGGAGAATTCATCAAGTGCCTCATCAGACCATTGTCTGAGCACACGCAACAGCGCGGCGGGTTCGTGCCGGTCCGACAGATGCCCCAGGAACCCGAGTACAAACTCACTCTCGGTCGGGATGTTTTTCCAGGCGTCGGCGTACTCCACCATGTAGCCGTTGGGAATGACCGTACCGTCGCCGACATACTCAAGAATGGAGCTGTTGACGGCGGTTAATGCCGAGGCCTCCTCACGAATCTTATCCATCAATTTCCGGGCTTTTGCTACTTTGCGGGGGTTCGCAAACGTATCCTCGGCTTTATATAGACTCCAGAAATCCCGGTAGTCAGCAATCCAGGGGATATCGAACTCACGGTGCAGCTTGCGCCCAATCACGTGCGAGGACATCGGTGGGGACGTGGACAGGATGGCATCATAGCGATAGTTCTCACACAATGTCCGGCCCAGAGTCACAGCCGGAGAGACCCAGCCGGCTTTATTGTCAGGGAAAAAACGATCCGAAGCACCCTGTACCGAGGCGATTCGCTTTGGTTTGATGGTACGAACACCCAACAGATACATCAGCCGTTGCGGGTCGCGAGAACCGGAGCGGAAAATCTTTGACCTCTCCAGCCCCTCAAGTAGCTCCGGCTCATACGCCCGGTAGGCCACCGGCTTAACTGTGAGTACGTGACAGTCCCAACCGAACTCGGGAAGGTGGCGATACAGGTTCAGAGGGCGCCCCACACCGCCCAGCCCCAGGGGCGGGAAATAGTAGCAGATGAGCAGCACCCGTTTGTTCGCCATCACCCTCTCCGGTTGCACAGGCCGCGCATTATCTCTATCGTGCGCGCGATATTGTCCTCAAAGACTGCTCGGTCACGCACCGCCCTGACATTGCGTTCCACCATCGCAGTACAATCAACTGCACCGTCAAGCAGTCGCCGCACAATGCTGCGCAGCTCCGCAGCATCACCTTCCGGGAACGCGAAACCGTTGTCCGCAGCCATCCACTCCCGGATTCCGTCGATGTCCGCCGCCACCGGCACCAACCCCAGCGCCATGGCCTCTATCAGTGAGGCCGGCGACGAATCCGAGCGAGCCGACGAAAGATACACATCGTGCGATGCCATCAAAGCCAGAAAATCATCGCGCCCGCACCGGGGATAGAAATGAAGTGAACTCTCCGGGATGCCCGCGCAACGCGCCCGGAAGTCATCGAACCGCGTTCCGATAGCCGGGAATGTGATCCGGATCTGTCTGGCTTCGAGCAACGGCCGAAGAGCGT
>JAHIVM010000437.1 GCA_018816665.1 Candidatus Zixiibacteriota bacterium | reverse complement strand
GATCAGGCGCAGGGCGAATGGGCCAACTCAGTGCATGCCTCTGGCAGCAACGTTGACTACACCAACCGGGGCGGCTCCGACTGCACCAGGTGCCACGACCAGCAGGGATTCATCGCTTTCCTCGAGACCGGGGAATTCCCGGACGTGCCGTTCTCGACCGTCAGCGCCATCGGCTGTTTCACCTGTCACAATCCGCATGAAACCGGTACGCTGGAATTGCGGACTGAGGCAGCATATACACTCGAAGGCGGCGACGTGTTTGACCACGGCAAGGGCAACCTGTGCGTAGCCTGTCACCACAGTAGAACGGCGGCATCATCCGTCACGGCCAACCAGTCGGTGTCACCGTACTGGGGACCCCACCACGGCCCGCAGGGTGATATGATAAACGGTTCCAACGGCTATGAATTCGCCGGCCTGGATTATGAGTTCCCGAGCTCACCCCACGCCAACCAGGTCACCGATGCGTGTGCCGGTTGTCACATGGGCAATGTCGCGGCTCATGACGGTTACCTTATCGGAGGACACTCGTTCGCGATGGTTGACGAGGAGTCCGGCAGTGATCTTCACTATGTGTGTGCCGATGAATCCTGCCACGGTTCGGCCGCCGATGAATTCGATTTCCTGGCCGACATGGACTATGACAACGACGGTGACATTGAAGGGTATATTACCGAAACTCTCGGCCTGGTCGATTCACTTCGCACGTTGTTAGTGGCGCAGGGCGTGGTCAGCGCCAGCGACCGTCCGAACTCAGGGACGATCGCCGACATCCATCTGGCCGGAGCAGTGTTCAACTTCCGGTACGTCCTTGAAGATCGTTCTTTCGGGATTCACAACTTCAACTACTCACGCAGCCTGCTGGAAGCATCGATTGACTATGTTTCCGGTCTCGCGGTACCGACCGCACCTGCGATGGTGACTTCGACCGACGTTGGAGACAATACGCGATTTTTGCCCAGTCATTAGCTTCCCTTGTGCTAACGATCGCAGGGCAAATGGAAAGGGTGGATCCGGCAACGGATCCACCCTTCGTTATGTCCGGTCGTTTGTATGTGATCAGGGAGTCGGCTGGGGCGGCTGATGTACCACCGGTCGAGGAGTCGGGGAGAACATACGTTCGGCCTCCTCGTTGAACATCGCCCACAGACCGTAAATTCCCAGAGCGGTTCCGATCGGAAATCCCGGCAGAATCAGAATAGAAAGAATGATTGTCAGAATCCTTGCCCAGGACTTGTGACGCAGCAGCCCCCAGCCGGCCACGATGCCGGGCAGCGATGACACCAGGCCGATAAGCATCATGATGGTGCCGACCAGCCCCAGGGCCAGCACCACCTCTTCATCGCCGCTCTCGGCACCTATGGCCACGCCCAGACCGCCCAGAAACACCAGCACGATCAACGACGCAAACAGGCCCATGGCTCCGAAAACAATGAACAGAATGCCCAGTACGCTCACATGCTTTTCCATAAGTCACCCTCTGTGTATGTAGAAATTCACGCCGGACTATCACTGTATGCCGGTATCCCGGAGTTGCGTCAACAAGTTTGTGGCCGGGCCGGACGAGACCTGACCCCGGAGCGGTAACCTTCGCCCGTATATATGAGACCCGCTGCCCGGACAAAAGGTTGCAGCAAAAGGCCCCGGCCGCTGGTGACCGGGGCTTAAACACGTGTTGGTCTGGATTGAAAGACTACAGGCCGTAGGAGAATCCGAGCATCACTCGAAACTCGAATTTGGGCTGCCCGATCGCCTTGTCGGCGTCATCGAACGTATACTCTTCGCGCGGATTGATGTCGTCGCCGTTGGGATCGTACGACGTATCGTGACCGGCGAGGCGGGCCTTGAGGAAGTAGTCAATACCGCCGGACAGCGTGAAATCAACGCGCTTGCTCATGGGGAAATAACCCTCGATGCCGGTGCCGAGTCCCCACTGGTTTGAGGTCACGTCAAAGTCCTCGTTGCCTCCAACATACTTGAAATTGGCCTTGAAGCGCGAGTGCCGGGGACCAAAAGTCAGGTACGCCCGTTCCATGTTGAACAGCTTCACGGGATACATGAGATCCATCCGGAAATCCCACATTCGTCCCTTTTCCTCGGGGATGCCGTTGGTGGCGTTGTTGATGAAAATCCGGCGGGCATCGGTGGCGGTTCCGGGATCCAGCATCGTATAGCCAATTCCCACCCGGGCCGACAGCGGGAAGCCCTGGGCGAAGTTGGATACCGTGAAGTTGCCCTGAATCTCGAATCCTGAGAAATAGCCGAGCACCAGGCCGGCGTGCAGGCGCGGTGAGTCAGCGTCGGTATTCGCTTCGGTCTGGGCCGACGAGCCGCCGGCCAGCAGCAGCAGAACAGTCATGAAAATCATAGTCGTCTTGTACATACTCTTACCCTTGGTCAGAAACCGTTGACAGTTTGGGTGATGCTTTCGAAGTTATTGTCCTAAATGGACCCGCGAAGTTTATTATTGTATGTTATCGACCCGGAAGCAAGCAGACTTTAGAAAAATCGGTTTTGCGACGGAATCGGGTGGGAGGTCGGCGAGTAATCGTAACCGCATGTCTATTCATGGATTACGTGCCTTTCGAGGCCGATTCCGGAGCCGCAGACACCTCGGGTCAGGATAACAATGGAGTCGGGGTAGAGGAAGTACTCGGTTATCCCGGTCTGATCCGGGGGCTCAAAGATGCTCCGGGGGATTGAGTCGGTCACGACACAGAGATGGGCGGCACCGGTGGCGTTCGAGATCCCATCTACCGATCTGCAGTACAGAGGGGTTTGCACCGCACGACGCCGGGGATCCCAACAGTGACCGATAACTCGCTGGACGACTTTGCTTCGATCCTCCGCAAAATCCCAGGCCCGGATGGTGGTGATCGAATCGGACCCCGCGTAGCCCGGCCGGGGGGAGAATCGGACATAAAGGGCTTGGGCGAAGTCGCTGGTGAAGGCGGGGATCTCCGACTCCATAACCCAATCAAGATCAGCGTAGCCGTTGTTCGGCAATACTCTCCCGATTATCAGGAGGGACCGATGGCCGACCTGAGGGTCCCAGAAGAGAGTTGAATCCGAGAGATTGAACAGATAATCGCCCATGCACAAAACACGCCCACAGGGCAGGGCGTGCGAGCGGCCATGATATGCCAGGTGATCGACGTACGTGAGGATGGTATCGCAGACTGGAACCGAGTCCAACGTCGCCACAACCAGGTGCGAGGAATCCGGTCCGCCGTGCTTTGTGAAAGAAACAGCGTGGGCACCACACATCTGCGGCGGGCTCCAGGCCAGAAACGAATCCAGCACCGTGTACGGATTGCCGGACGAGCCTCGGGAGTCAAGATGAACCAGAATGTAGACCGATCCCGTATCGGTTTTTTCCGCCGGAGATTTCAGGTAGCCATATGTCGGGTTCTCCGGATACCGGAACACCTCCTCGCTCTGAACGACTGCCGCGACTCCCAGGATCAGGATGATCCCAAGAATCTGTCGATGTAGCGTGGTGAGTCTCATGCGCCTCGCCTCCCCGTGTTGGTACACTATTGACGTCTTAGCATACCGTACGGAGCAGTCTTCTGTCAAGGGCCGATCAATGCGCCACGGTCAGAGTTTGAAACTTCGTTCCATCCCCCTGTTTTTCGTTGCTCCTCACACGCCGGCAGTGTATAATACTCACGGGTTGGCCACAAACATCACAACTTGATCGACACCACTCGAACAGAACGGCATCGCGCACGTTTTTCGGGGCACATCCAAAAGGATCGACCGCGCTCTACCGGTCGCCGGACATTGTCTGAGTGTTGATATCTGAAGGACTCATCTCAGATATCCATGCGAGCGGGGGAGTATGTCTGCAACAACCGTGGGGAGGTTAGCTACACGTCTGCTATGGCACAAACCAGAACAATTGTTACGTACGTGGGGGCAATCCTGGCCGTAGCCGTCCTGGGTTATGTATCGGCCCAGTTTGCCGGCGCGTATCTCAGCAGTCGCAAGGTCGAGGAAGCGGAATCAACCCGGAGGCAATACCAGCGCGATTTCACCGCCGGGGTATTGCGCTCGATGAACACGCTGGAGATTGGAGATGTCCTGCCGGACTACCGTTTCGAGATTCCGGCGGGACCGATGACATCGCTGGCGGAAATCGCAAACGATCACACCATGCTGATCTTTTTTGATCCATACTGCGATGGCTGCGACAGTCAACTGGCCGCCCTCGCCGGAGTGACGCGAGACAGCATCGATATTCGACGTTTTGTGCTGATCGCCTCAGGGGATCGGGACGCTTTGCTGGACAAGATGCAGCGGCTGGAGATTCGCAGCCCGGTGCTGTACGACGAGTCCGGCGACTACTTTTATCAACTGGGCATACACTCGTTTCCGTTCAACGTGCTTATCGATCAAAAGAGGGAAGTCAAGGATATCATGGCCGGGTCGCTGGTACCGGGCGATCTGGAGCATTTCATAGATTCAGGTCAACTGGATTAGGTTCACGGAGAGAACGTTTTGACCCGTTGAAAGGAGAATCGTATGAAAAAACACCTGCCTCTGACCATTGTCCTGGTCTTTGTGTTTGTGTTCGTGTTCACGATGACATTACAGGTGTTCGCGCTGAGTCAGCGACCGGACCCGCCGCCCCCGCCACCTCCCGTGATCTGCTGCACGTTCACAAATTCCTGCGGTGGTGTTGGCTACGGCAGTATGGTCGAGGAGATCTGCTACGACCAGCTTGGCAAGCCGTATGTCTGCTACAATTGCAGATACCTGTATCCGTGGCAGCCGGATTACGACCCGATGTGCATTTACATGCCCGCACCGTCCTGCAACCAGCAATAGACGGCTGACCGCGGCACCGGCTCCGCGGCACAGGGGCCGGGAGAAAGCCTGCTACCCGTCGAAAGGAGGTTCACATGAAGAGAAATCTGCCTTTGACACTCACCCTTGTTTTTGTATTTATGTTCGTGTTCAGCATGACGCTGCAGGTGCTGGCGCTGAACGAACCGGAAAACCCGGAAGATCCACTGGATCCCATCACCGGCGGCGGAATCATCTGTTGCACGATAACGAATTCGTGCGGTGGGATCGGCTACGGCAGCTACGTGCCGTACACGTGTTACGATCAGCTCGGCAAACCGCACACTTGCTACCGCTGCACCTATCTGTGGCCGGGCCAACCGTACTACAATTTCAAGTGCCGCTACCAGCCACCGCCGTCCTGCAATCAACAGTAGGCGGCTCAAGTCCCGCTTCATCACTTCGTGTACCGAACCAGAACTGAAAACGGCAGGAGCCCCATAAAGCTCCTGCCGTTTGTCGTTATCGCGATCTGTGATTTAGAAGTCGATGATGATCAGACGTCGCCACTCCACCATCCCGAGGACGTCGGCACTGATGAAATACTCTGCCAGTTCACTCCCGTCGTCGGACTGCAGAATGTATCGCCAGCACAGATAGTCTTCACCATTCCATCGAAACACGACCAGCTCGCCGGGCTGTAACAGGCTGCCCGTGTGCCCGAGCGAGTCGAAATGCTGCATGGCGTATTGAAGAGCCTGGGTCGACCGGACCCTCGGGCTGTGGTTGATGTCGATTCCCGGCACCAGGTTGCCGTAGTGACTGGTTACGGTGAAACTGGTATCGATGTGGAAGATGTACTCTCCGCCGTAGACTTTCACCCCGTTATAGTGCTGCCTGAATCTGATATGTGTCCAACCGCGCGGATCAACCTCCGAATCATACGCCAGGAGCTCGTCGACACCCGGCCGCAAACCCATGACAACAGCACTGTCCTGTATGAATTCGATGGCGGCCTCATAAGCCGGGTCGATTTCGGGACATGTCAGACATACTCTTGTATCGCGGTCCTCGGAACAGGAGGCCGCAAAAACGAGCAGTATTCCCAACAGCCCCAATACGAGTAGTCTCTTCTGCATGTGTACGTCCTCACCGGTTGGTCCCGACAGCCATTTGCCCTGTGAAACCCGCTATTTCTGCCTGGCTTTATCGCGCGTGATGGCGGCATCCAGGTTTCTTGCCAGTGTCAGATACTGAGGCCCAAGTTCCTTGTCATTGGTGCAGAATTCTTCGATCGTTTTCAGAATATCCGATGCTTCCTGATACCTGTCCAGTTCGTACAGCGCATTGGCCTTGTAAAACTGCAACCGGGGCAGGGGGGCGTTGGCCAGTTCCATCGCTTTGTCAAACAGGCCGATAGCGTCCTGAAAACGCTCCGTGCCAAAATACGTTATCCCGAGCAGTTTGACCGCCATAGGGTTGCCCGGATTTTCTTTCAATTCCGCTTCCAGGAGTTCGATCACCCGCGCGGCGTTACGCGGACCGCCCTGGTACAGGGCAATCGCTTCCTGCATGCGGGACTGGTACTCCCTTGGCTGTGACGCCTCGGGCGCATAAAACTCCACGGCTTTCAGAAACGACTCAAACTTATCAATATTCAGGTCATACGTGCCCGGCGTGGCCGTGAATGTCAGCACATACCCCACCCCGTTCTCGAATCGGAATACATTCAGCGACTTGTACTGCAGTCCTTTCAGTCGGGTGACAACCTGCTGGGCTTTGCCGAACTCGTGTGCAACATTCACGCTGGAGACGATGATATTCCGCAGGCGCGCCGTTTCAAACGACATCAATTGATCGAGATTGGCAATTTCCGGGCGCTTGTACGCCGAGACAATGACGGCGTTTTCGATCTCCGCGAGTTCCTCCTCGCTCATGACCTTCGGCAACGAAAACCCCATTGTGGCATCGGTCTCGTCCTCGAAATTCCGAAACACCTGCCACTCCATCGGATACGACACCCGAATACCAAAAGCGGCCTTGCTGAGTTGCCGGGGAGGGAGATTGGTGGTTTCCTGGGCCTGAACGCCTGCCAGACATACCATGCCCAGCAGTATAGTGATCGCGATGATTATCCGTGCTTTCATGTACGCTCCATTTTGTCCGATTCCCGTAGCCTGCCTGACCAATGTAGCTGTCTTTTGTACCGAGAACAACCCAATTTGATCCCAAAACAAAGGGCGGGTGCCCGCGAAGCATTCGAGCATCCGCCCTGCCGTAGCAATATCGATATAGACTTACGACTCCTGCCGATAGGCGAAAATCACCGCTTTGCCCGGCTTTCTGGTGTCCTTCTTTTCATACGAAACGCGGTCCACCATGCCGCCGCTCCGGTTGTACAGCACGATTGTCCCGCCCGTGTTCACCAGCTTCAGCGGTTTGATCGGCTTTAGTACGACCGACTCACCTGCCGCCAATACTCGTTCCTTGCCCTCCAGTAAATCGTTGAGTTTGAGGGTCTGAGGTTTGCTCGGGCGGGTCCGTTTCCAGGTCGGCCACGCTTCAACGTACCAGCCGCCAAGATTGACACCCCGGGTCTCGAGATTGATCAGCGAGATCCACTCCTTGCCGGTGTCCCTGCCCTTCGGATTCACCTGTGCCGCCGCGATGAAAACATCGACGTCCTCATCAACATACTCGATCCGCTCACTGTCAGCGGCCCGGATTTCATTGGGCAGGTCGATTTCGATTCGCTCGGGGAAATGACTGATGCCGTAGGTGCGACGGCGACGGGTCGAGGGCGTATACAGCAGCGGGTTTTGTTTGGCCACCGCCGCCGGGAATTTCAACCCGGTCCGTTCCTCGATTTCCCGGACGGTTGTCTGGTAGAATTGGTAGTTGTACAGCTTCCGGCCTTTGCGATCCGCCTCCGAGGCCTCGTCCTGCATCACAATGAACGCGCGAACATCCAGTCCCTTGGTTTCCTTGTTGACAAAACAGACGACCTTGAAGAATCCGGCCGGCACCTCAGCAGCCTCGAGATTCGGCGGCCGAACGGTTCGTGAGAAATCGCCGTAGATCGGTCCGCTGAACGATGAGATTCGGCCGTCGAGATCAAGATCGAGCTTGCCCACCCATTGCTCAAGACCGAGCCATTCATCGCGGTTGACGTTCTGGTGCTGCAAGACCGCGTTGGAGTAGAAAAACGTAGCGTCATCGGCTTCCTGAGCGAGTGCCTTGGTGGCGCCCCAGGCGGCGTTGTCACGCATGGCCTGATGGCCTTTGTCCCACGGATTGGGGACCCCGGGACGGTCCCTGTAGTACTCGTTGTCCAGCTGGTACTGCTTGCCGATTTTCGGATCGATCCGCCAGTTGTCCTTGCGTTTGGTGGCTTTCATCAGGTTCTGATCGATATTGAGGGCGGCGAAAATGGGGGCGCGGCGTTCTTTGTCCGTGGCGACCGTGTAGTTGACATAGTCGGCGAATGTTTTGTCACGCAGGGTTGCTTTTTCGAGTACGGACTTTTTGAGTTTTGCGGAGAATTTCGGCAGGGCAATGCGGACTCCCTGCAGGAAATTCGGGTCGTATCCTGGCATTACAACTCCTCCTGTCTCGTAGGTTGGCTTGAGCGACTGTATGGTTTTCTGAACTGAGCAAATACTCAGTTGTCAGCTGCGATATGGTTTGTGATTGTGTTTGATAGTTTCCCGACTTGAATCAAGACTAATATGCGAGGAGTAGTGCGGTATGGTCAAGCGCAATGCCCGTCATATGTCATTAAAGGCGGCACGATATGGCGGGGAGAGGGGCGGTTGAATGGAATGCTTATTGCCCCCAAAAAAGCACCCCCGGCAGGATTCGAACCTGCTACCCTCTGCTTAGAAGGCAGATGCTCTATCCGAATGAGCTACGGGGGCGTAATCGTCGCAAGGCCGACTGTCAAATCCTCGACCTCGCCCTGAGTATACCAAAATCACCATCCCCAATAAAGACATTTTTCCGCCCCTAAAATCCCCGTCCAATCGGCTTTTTGATCCTTCTTGCTGCGGAGATTCGATGGACAAGGATTCCCACCCGGGACGGGCGTAGCGCAGGACGAGGGCCACGGAGCTTGTCCGGGGCAGACGAGGGTCTGCCGCCCACGGATCACGGGGATTGGCTGGGGCAGACGAGGGCGTCTGCGGCCACGAAACCGGCCCCGGTCGCCCCTTGACTTTTTCCGCCGATACCTTACCTTTGGAGCCGCAACAGGGGATGGAGTCCCCCGTACGACCGCCCTGCAGGGGCTGATGACTCCTACCGAACAGTCGCGCTCAGCCATAAGGCCGCTGCCCGACACCCCGCGTCCGCCAGCAGCGGACCCATCACTGCTTGCCTCGGCGATTGTCCGGTAGGCGACGGAGGACATCATCATGTTGCAGAAACTTCTCTGGCTGGCAATCGCCGGCGCACTCGGTACCCTGGCCCGCTATGGTCTGGGCGAGTTCGTTCATCGCTTCACCGACACATCGTTTCCCTGGGGCACGCTGGCAGTCAATGCGGTCGGCTGCTTTGTGGTGGGCACACTAGGAGCGATATTTGAATCACGCGGTGTAGTGTCGGCCGAGGTCCGGACGTTGGTATTGGTCGGATTCATGGGCGCCTTCACGACTTTCTCAGCGTTTACGTTTGAGACCGGTGAGTTGATCCGAACCGCCAATTACATGCACGCCACGGGGAATATCCTGCTGCAAAACGGCCTGGGATTATCGATGTTGTTTGCGGGATTGTCGGTGGGGCGGATGGTGTAGCGGAAGTCCCACCTCCGCAGGGCAGGTCTCGCGTCTGGCCGGGATGACTTATCGACGTTGCTCAACCTCGAATCGGGGGTTTGGTGTGCGTTCGGTCCTGTGGAGACCTGCCGCAATCACAGGCCGGGATGCATAATCTCACGTCTCCGGTGCTATTGCAGCCTTCCAACGACATTCACACGAATGACATTCTGAAAGGCGGTGATGTCGCCAAAACAGAGACGTGAGCTGCGTGGGGGAGAGTTGGCTTTTCGTCAGGGTATCGTCCACCACCCGAAGGACAGATCACGCACAAGATGCTGTGTGGCCCGGTCGGCTTGTCCGGCCGGGTTTCATTGTGAGTCCAGCCCGACCCCGGGGCAGACAAACTGCCCCGGCCACGCGGATAGCTGACCCGGCCACGCGGATAGCTGACCCAACACGACGTGCAGGTACGGGCAGGCCAATCCCGCCATCAAGCTGGCGGGTCATAAGGTTGGTGGGCATGGTGAGAGAAATGTGTGGCCCGGTCGGCTTGTCCGGCCGGGTTTCATTGTGAGTCCAGCCCGACCCCGGGGCAGACAAACTGCCCCGGCCACGCGGATAGCTGCCCCAACACGACGTGCAGGTACGGGCAGGCCAATCCCGGCATCAAGCCGGCGGGTCATGAGGTCTTTGGCCCTCGCGCCACTAATGCCCACACACAAACAATTCAAATATAGTCCTGTTTATCCATCGTCGACACCAAAAATGGTGTGCGGGGGCGTTAACTGATTGACGGCCTGCATGTCAGACATTACTTTATGCCTCTGATGCGGTTGCGGTGACTCGGTTGCTGCACCGCGTGGGCTGGCAACTCTCTCCGGAGACGCAGAGGTGACGGGCTTATGGATTTTCCGCTATTTTTCATGGACGAAATCGGCAATCGCCTGCTCATGGCGGTGATCGCCATTGTCCATGTCCTGATCAACCACCCCCTGGCGGTCGGTGCCTATCCGCTGGTCACGCTGCTTGAGTGGTGGGGGCGACGAAACAACGATGCCGCTATCGACAACCTCGCCTACCGGGTGGCATTTGTGCTTTTTGTCGTCACGACCACGGTCGGGGCGTTGACCGGGGTAGGCATCTGGTTCTCCGCCGGGTTGATTGCGCCGTTTGGTATCGGCAGTTTGTTGCGCGTCTTTTTCTGGGCCTGGTTCATTGAATGGCTCGTGTTCATATCCGAGGTCGTACTCATCATGGTGTATGTACTGACCTGGAAACGATGGGCCGACGGTCTCATGAAGAAAGTGCATATTGGAGTCGGCGTGTTGTTGAGCGCGCTCTCCTGGGCAACCATGGTGATAATAGTCGCCGTGCTTGGATTCATGATGGGTTCCGGGACCTGGACACAAAACCAGAGTTTCCTGTCGGCGGTATTCAACCCTCTGTATCTGCCGCAGTTGGCGTTCCGGACCGCATTTGCGATGGTCGCCGCCGGGCTGGTAGTGTGGTTCCTGATGTTTTTCTTTACAAAACAAGCCCCTGAATTGCGGCGACGAGCGGTGCGTTTTGTGTCGATCTGGATTCTTGGCTGGACACCGCTCTGGCTGGGAGCCAGTCTCTGGTATTGGAACGCCGTCCCGGCGGCCATGCAGGCCAATGTCAATGTTGGTTTGCTGACGCAGGCGTTCCAGAACTGGCACAGTGATTTTGTGGTGATACTCGGGGTTGTGGTTGCGATCATTCTGGTCACCGCCGTTGTTGGCGCCCTGAACCCGCGCCTGATTCCGCGCGCAGTGCTGCTGGTTCCGTGTGTGTTGGGACTGTTTCTGCTGGGGCACTTTGAACGGGTCCGCGAATTCATCCGCAAGCCCCACGTGGTGGCCGACTACATGTATTCCAACGGTGTGACCATGACCGAGTTGCCCGTCTTTCAGCGCGACGGTCTCCTCACGTATGCCACCTATGTCCGTCACAAGAGTGTAACCTCCGCCAACAAGATTGAGGCGGGGGAAGACATCTCCATGCTCGCCTGTTCCCGTTGCCATACCACGACAGGAGTGAATGCCCTCGTTGACAGATTCGAGAAGTTGTACGGTACGGAACCGTGGGACGAGGCCGCGCTGGGTGCCTTTGTCAGCAGCATGCACATGTCGCGCACGTATATGCCCCCCTTCCCGGGCAACACGGCCGAAGCCGAGGCGCTCGTTGCCTACCTGCGCGATTTACAGCAGAAGCGGGGATCTGCGCCGGGGGCTCAGACACTGGGCATTCCGCGGGCTGCCGCAGTCGACAACAACGCCAACGTGAATCAATAACCGGGTGCTCAGGATATGAATACGTTATTGTCGCTTATCAAAACGCCGGTACCGAGAGATCTCAGCCTGCCGCTGCCGCTGAATCCAGATGACCTCGCCATAATCCTGGTGGTGTTGTTTCTGGTCCACATTTTTTTTGTCAACCTGATGATGGGCGGAGTGATCCTGTCCGTGATATTCGAAATCGTGGGAAAGTACCGCAAGGAATACGATCAGCTGGCGTATCGCATTTCAGAAACGGTGACGGCCAACAAGAGCCTGGCGGTGGTACTCGGTGTTGGACCGTTGTTGTGTATCAGCCTGCTGTACACGATGCATTTTTATGCCGCCAACGCGTTGACCGGGTACGCCTGGATCTCGGTGATACCGCTGGTTATCATCGCCTTCCTGGTCACCTACCTGCACAAGTATACCTGGCACAAATGGACCGGTCCCGACAAAAACCGCCATATTGCGCTGGGGGTAGGCGCCGTGTTTGTTTTCATGGGCATTCCCATGATTTTCCTGGCCAATATCAACCTGATGTTGTTTCCGGACAAATGGCCGGAGATTCAGGGCTTTTTCTCATCGCTGGAAGTCGGGAATGTATTCCCCCGGTATTTCCACTTTTTGATGGCGTCACTGGCGCTTACCGGTTTGTTTCTGGCCGGGTGGTTTGGTCGCAAGAAGTATGCATTGGAAAAGAATCTGCCGGGATGCAACCGCGGCTCGGTACGTCGGATCTTTTATCGCATCACGTTTTACGCCACCATTGCCCAGCTCGCTTTCGGTCCGCTGGTCTTCGCAACCCTGCCGATAGGGGGGGTGACGACCGACCTGTTTATCCTGATTTCACTGGGGGTGGCGGTAGCCCTGTTGCTGCTTGCGCTGTTGCGTCTTGAAATCCGTTCCGGCGACGAGCATATCGGGCGGCATTACGCCTGGATCGGTCTGCTATTTACAGTCCTCGTCCTGGTGATGGGCACCGGTCGACACATGTATCGTGAATCCAGCCTGATGACTCATAAGGCGCTGATTGCCGACAAGACGGTGCGGTTCAAATCGGTTGAGGCGGCCACGCAGATGCGTCTGGCAGCCGGTCTTGGGACCGGCGATGCCCTGGCGTCGGGACCGACCGGCAAGAGCCTGTTTGCCAACTGTGCGGCCTGTCATGCGGTGGACAAAGTCCTCGCGGCACCGTCGCTGCGCGAGGTCTACGGCATCTATAAAGACAATCCGCAGGGAATCATTGCGTGGGCAAAAGAGCCGGGGAAAAAACGTCCCGAATTCACGCCGATGCCGTCGTTTGCTCACCTGGGCGATGAAAACCTGCAGATGGTTGCCGACTACATCCTGCAACTCGGCGCCCCGGCCGCGGAGACGGAATCGTCAGACACGCCAGCAAAACTCTGAGTTGTTGCCCGGTGTCGACAGATCGCTTGATACCGGTTGTTTTGCGGCTTTCCCTGGCCATGATACCTAGCGACAGTTTGTCCCCCCAAGTTCTGTCTTGCTATCTCCCTTTTCATGTGCTTTCATGCGGGTTACACGGTTGGAAGCGGAGACAACAGGAGCTCTTAAGCCTGAAATCACAAGTCTGTCTGTACGTCACTCCGGGGCGTGACCGGTGATAGCTGCTTGTCACCCCGTTGAAAGAAATCGCGAGGTCCCCGGGTTTGGTCTGTCCGGCCTGCGCCCGACCGCAATCTCTTTGTGCCGCAATGGACTGCCGGCTACGGTGTACCGTACGGTATCCAACCACAGCGCTACAAACACTCAGAAAACACTTGCTTTGATGGAACCGGAAAACGTATTATACGTAAAACGTTTAGCTGGCTCCAGTGAGAGTATGGACAAAAGAGAACACATCTTGCGCGCAGCGCAGGTCTTGTTTGCACAGTTTGGCCTGAAGAAGGTCACGACTGACGATATTGCGCGTGAGGCAAGTGTTTCTAAAGCAACGATCTACAAGCATTTTCATAACAAGTCCGAGATATTCGATGAAGTAGTCGGAACTGAATCCCGCGAGCTGCTGGATGCCATAAAGGCCGCGGTAGATGCTGAGCCGACAGTCGTTGGAAAGTTCAAAGCCCACCTGCTTACCCGTATGGGCAAGATCCAGGAGTTCATCAATTTTTATCGCGTGACCCAGGAGACCTGGGGGGATTATTGGCCGCACATATCCCAGGTCCGAAAACGGTTTCTCCGCGAAGAGAAGCAGATTGTGAAAGACGTTCTGACTCTGGGGAATCAGCGGAACGAGTTGTGCGTGAATGATGTTAATCTATCATCCCTCATTATGGTGGTAGCCCTGACATCTGTGGAATATACCTGGGCGCTGGAGGAAGAAGGGCTTACATTGTCCACCTATATTGACAAGATGCTGGACATGATGATCCAGGGGATAGAGAAGAGGTAATCGCCGTGCCGCTAACAACTAATAACCCAGGAACCGCCGATAGTCAGCCGGGCATCCCGCACACGTTTCATATTCCTGTTATGGGAACCGGCTTCACTATTGACACCCCCATCCGGGTGGCACAATACGGCATTTCCTCCGTGCTTCAGATCGGCGATGATATCCTGATCGAACATATGCGGAAGCATCACAGCCAGAAGGCCGGAAAGAAATTCACGGAGATACCGTCCCGCGAGGATGACTCCCGGGCTCGTCGCATCACGGCGTACCTCAACCTTCTGAGTGATATTGTCGATCAGCAAATGGCAGTGCTTCGAGCGGAGCCCTTCCGCAAGGGAACATCCATAACGCGCTATTTCGAAATGCTGCCGGATGGTCCGCTTCGGGACGAGTATCTGGCCATGCTCGACTGTGCGGCAGTCGACGAAAAGAAACAGCGCCAGGAACAACTGCGTACGAAGATTGTCCCGGGCAGTATTGATGTCAACATCATGACCAAGGTTGACGGTCCCCGTTTCCGTGGCACGGAGCAGCTTCCGGAAGACGAGTGTGTGGCGATGTCGGCACTTCGCGGATTCGCCCGCAGTTGCCTGAGTTCATCGATTGTTCTTTCCGCCGGGATGAACCGGCGGCTGTATGCCTACATGTCGGAGTTTGACGATTTTCTGCCGGATGACTCCGGGCGCGTGAAAAAGAAGATTGTCCTCAAGGTCAGTGATTATCGCTCCGCGCTTATCCAGGGCAAGATGCTTGCTCAAAAGGGGTTGTGGGTATCGGAGTTTCGGGTCGAGTCCGGTCTCAATTGCGGCGGGCACGCGTTTGCCAGCAAGGGACATTTGCTGGGCCCGATTCTGGATGAGTTCCGGACCAAGAAAGCCGAACTGACGGATCTGCTGTTTGGCATGTTTCGCAAAGCGCTGGATACATCCGGGCGGTTTTACGCCCCGGACCCGCTGCCCGTCCGTATCACCGTTCAGGGAGGCATCGGAACCGCCGTCGAAAACGAATTCCTGCACAAGTATTTCGAGGTTGACGGCACCGGCTGGGGGACGCCGTTCCTTCTGGTTCCTGAGGCTACGAATATCGACGCCCATCACCTGAAGAAGCTTCTGGCAGCCGGGGAAAACGATG
>JAHIVM010000436.1 GCA_018816665.1 Candidatus Zixiibacteriota bacterium | reverse complement strand
GTCATCAACAAACCCAGCGATTTCAACCAACTGGAGCTATCGGGCATACTAGCCGATGACTCTACCGGTATGTTGCTCGGGGTCATTGACTCGCTGGCCGCCCAGGGTCTCGGTGAGCGGGCTGGCCGCCCGGTGTTTTTGCAGGTAGCCGATGTACAGAAGTCGGCCAAGTCGGCGCTGGCCATTGTGAGTGTGTTGGTCGAGACTGCTGCCGGAATCCTCGAAGACACGTTGTACCTGTCGTTTGACAGAGGCGCCCGACACCTCTGTATTGACAACGCCGTCGAGATGGCAGACAAGCTGCAGGAGATGGCCGCGTCGCGTGCTATTGCCATGACTCAGCCCGTGCAGGCGAAGTCTTCTAACCGTGTCGCAGCCGATGTCGCCTCAGTCGAAAGCCCACACTTGTTTGTGCCGAAGGATATCTACGCCGACAAGGGGGTTGGACGCCTCACCTATTCAACGGTGATTGACATTCCCGGCGATGACATATATGGCAAATACATGTTCAATCGGCCATACGGAGTATGCGCGATGCAGTTCCTTGAAGAGAACGGAACGGTTGATCTCAACTATCTCATATCAAGCGATGCCAATTGGGACCGGGTGATTGTTTCAGAATCCGAGACCCCCATTTTGACCAGTGTTGGCTCCGGCGGATCGGACAGTATGCAATTTCGGCATCCATCGGGAATCGGCTGGGGAGCCTTCAAGTTTTTCGTGGCCGACTCGTATAACGGGAGAGTCACGATTTACGATGGTAACAATTCCTCCCCAACTCAGATCGGCGAGCAGGGTGGGTTTGACTTGCCCATTGATCTCGATGTTGCTCTGATTGAAGGTGAGCCCGGGTGGTTCTACACCTATGTAGCCGTAGTTGATCGAACGGCTAGCCAGGTGAAGGTTTTCAGAGTTGGCGATGCACCAAACATGATGACGCTCGACGGCACCTATCCTCAAGATCATCCCAACGTACAATTCTTCGATGCTCCTACCAGCGTTGCCTGGGCACGCAACCGCGTTACCCATGAGAATGTGCCGCTTCTTTATGTGGCCGATACCGGCAACCGAAGAGTGATTTGCTTTCATCATCTGGGACTTCCGGGCGGGCTTATCGTCTATGAAACCGATCCAGGCGTGTTCCCGGAGAATGCCTACCTGTCATCGGTGGCGGTGGATAATCGGTGTTATGTATATGTCCTCGATGCTCAGAATGGTCGTATCTACATGTTCAATCCTTCGCTGGATGAGCTTCTGGCTGTGTACGGCAGCAAAGGGACCGGCGACGGACAACTTCTCCTGCCCAATCAACTGGAATTCGCTAGGGCGTACAGGTACATTGGAGATACGAGCGGTGCGTATGCGGACTTGGGGGAAGCATTCACGACGGAACACTTTGGGGATTCAACCGGCATACGCCGATACGCGATGGGATATGACATAGACTCTATCTGGCTTGAGTATATCCCCCGCTATAATGACTGGGGCTATGACTACCTGGCCGTCAATTGGCACCAGAGCGGTTTTGCTAAATACGAACTGGAGATAATCCCGCCCGGCGCTTCAATACACTCCGTGGGCATTACCGCAGAACCACCGGGTCAATGCCAGTACCTTTACAGAATCCCGGACACGGCATACGACGGTACCTACACTGTGAACGCCAATTTCTACAATGATTATCCGCTGCCAACCGGACGGTGGCTCGATGATAACGCGCAACTGGCGGTTGTGCGTTCAACAGACACCTCATACCACGGCTGCCGGATACAGGTAATCGAGAGCGAGGCCTTCGCAGTAGACCCGGTCAACGGCGACACAAACTTCTATCCGAGCGGCAGCCGGTGGTACAAGTCTCACGTACGGGCGGTGGATCGATCAGAAGATCAACCTATTCGATACGCCTACACTCAAGGTGCCGTCCCAGTACAATACTACCTGCAGCCCGTGGATACGTTGTTTCCCGTGAGTTCGATCTGGACGGACGGCGATGTCTATTTCAAAATCGTCGATGCTCCCTCTGATTCTGTGAACGGCTGTAACGCAGCCGTCGCACGAGTGGAGATGGATTTTACATCGGGCGATACCAGCATCTGGAGCAAGGAGATATGGGAAGGTTGCGGTATCCATAACGTTCAGCACACTGTTTACCAGACCTACTGTGCGCTTCCTTCGGACCCCTGTGCCGACTCCGGCTGCCCATTCCTATATGAGTGGATCGGATGGGATTATCGATTTGTCAACAACGTGTTGCCCCAATGCGAGTTGGATGACTCCGCAACCGACAAAGTTGACTACTACCCCTTCCTCTATGCCAGCCCGGTCGATACGACGTACTACAAGTATGTCCTGACGGAAGAGGAAAACGAGGTATCGTACTTGGATCAAGTGTCGCTGGCCGCTTACGAACTCCCCTACGGATTGGGTGAACTGGCTTTTGACAGCCGCCAGAGGCTGGTCTTGATCTCCGACACCGTCCTGCCGTCGTCGGCCGTCACCAACAACGGCGTCGACGTGCGCGACCTGCTCTCAGCCGAGGACGGCCTCACGTTTGTTGCTGACAGCCAGGGGTATCTGGACCTGACCTTCACGTGGGCCGACGATACCGGCAAGGCCGCCATGGACCGGGCTCCGCTGGGAGATTTGATTGACCCGATTGAAATCGTGATTGATCCGCCCACCAAAATACCCCTGGACAAAGACTCCCTCCTGCCGGGCAGCACCAAGCCCAATATCTACACCCTGTTTGCCCGGAACAGCAAAGGCGATTGGGACCAGGTGGATCATGTCTACCCTCGTATGAGGGCGGATCGTCAGTACTTGAGTCTGGACGACTACGCCAAGTGCGGTTCCCTGGAGTTCCGCATTTCCTGGATTCACGGCATAGAACTGGACTTTTTCCCGGTGCTGCGGTGTAAACAGGTAGAGACGGACACGGTGGAAGTCTTGCTGCAAAGCGCGATTCATTCCGCGGGCGGCGAGGTTGTTGCCGATTTGGAGGCGTCCGATGACAAGCGCACGATCCTTTCGGCGGGGGAACAGATCGAGTTGTTTTTCAAAGCGGACCCACCGCCCGAGGGGGTCAAACGGGTCTATTTAATGCGGATCGAAGGCCGGTACGAGTCGGCCGACTCCAGCGATTCAGGCGGTGAGGGAACCGATCTGAAAGGCATCACCTTTGAGCAGAACTACCCGAACCCGTTCAACCCGGCCACGAGTTTCAGTTTTTCGTTGCCGGGAGCAACGGCGGTGACGCTTGAGATTTACAACGTATTGGGCCAGAAAGTCGCGACCGTTGCCAACGGCGAGTACCCGGCAGGCCGTCACACGGTGACGTGGATGGCTGCCGAGGGAGCTAAACCGGCCGCCAGCGGCGTGTACTTTGCACGCCTCACCGCGGGCGACTTCACGGCAACAAAGAAACTGGTGGTGGTGAAATGAGAACTGGCAAGTACCTGGCAATCGCGGCTTTGCTCGCTCTGACAACTGGATGTGACGAAGTGTGGGACTTTTTCACCGGGGGAGGGTCGTCCTCACCTGGTGCAAACGGCGCAATCACCGATGTGCAACTCATCAATGACTACCCTGGGGGTTGCAGTACTAACGTGTGTTCTCACACATACGAGATCTCTTTCAAAGATGTATCCCAAGATTCTGCTTGGTACTACGGTATTATTGACGATTATCTTGATACTGTAGCTGGCAGAGCAATCCAATGGAGAGCTGAGAACGGAAACAGTCTATGTACGCTGTCCGTCGCCCTGAACCATTTCGACGAATTGAATTCGGGTACAGATTACAATCTTGGTGTTGCGAAGTGCTCGTCTTACAGCCATTGGGCGGTACCCAACAAAGTCGTGAGCCGAAACTATGTACCGAACCCTATCACGGCACCCTACTTCTGGACTACTTGTCAATCGTCCTGCTGTACTCCGTCTCGATACTTGAACGAAAGGCTACACGTTCGGGCTTGGAACGATGCTGAGAATGATATCACGGGAATCGTGAGTTGGATGTCCGTTGATTTCGGAGTCAAACTGTGCGGAGAGGACAACGCTGATTCCTGCGTCGATATGTCGGCAGCCCTTTTGTGCGTTGCGGACGCATCCATCGCGGGAGACAGATACTGGGCCCAAATCGGCTTGGGCAGAGTTCGGGACTCCGCGACCCTTTTTGTGCCGCGAGATGGCGTGACGACAGAAGTTGCTACCGGCTCTAAGGTGAAGACAGTAATCCACAGCATCGGTGTTGCAGCCCACGATTCTGTCCAGTTGAAGACTGAGTTGAACACTGCAATCGGAGAGTGGGTATTCAGCTGGAACTGCGCAGCCATGGGTACTGGGGGATACGCAGTTATACACAGTGATACGTCGGCGGCGTGGATTGGTCGCACCGGTAACGAGTTGCAAGTCTTCGGGGAACTGGTACACTACGAGACGGATTTGATGGGAACCCGGTTGCAGCCCCAGTGGTTCCGCAATTTTCGACTGTTTTCCCACGGATCGGAGCGGCCATTCGCGCTTCTGGGGGGCGATTGTGATCAATCCTTCTGGAACGTGGCTGCCAGTCTGTACGAGTTCAAAATGTGGGATTTGCATCGTCAGTAGGTATGGAGTGCAAGTGATGACCTTGCCAAGAATGGAGCACATATGCTGAAAATTGGTGTGATGGCAGTTGCAGTGGCTATCCTCTTGTTCGGCACGGCCCGAAATGCGGTCGCGCTTGATACTGGGGGCAGCAAAACGAGTGATGTGTCCGCGGAGGCTACGATTGCACGTGACGTGGCGATTGCGGTCACTGGATTCGGCGGGTTCCTGGAAACTGCCGATCTTGATAAGAGCGTGTCAGCGGAGCTTGTGACTGTTCCGGATACACTGTGGTCGTTTGATGACAGGGATACAAGCGAGATTGATATCTGGCAGGTGACAATGCGAGATGTTCGCATCGAACTAAGCAATCCGCCTCACAGTTTTGACGGTCGGGACTTTGTGGTCTACTTGTCTAAGAATTGTGATACTCTCCTTCTGATCGAGTCCGTGCGACCTGGCAACGAATGCGAGCGTCCAACTATTGCAGAAATCAAGGCTGGTTTGGGATCGATCGAGTACGTGAGTCACATGGCGATTCCAACCTCGACCACACTGCTGGACGCATTGGATGTGCCGCGGGGATGCATCAAGTACTCGCCGATTGTCGATGTCCGATGTCTGATGGTGAAACACGCTGGCAAGGAAGCACGGCCCATGTGGTCCGTTCATGGATTCTGCATCGGCTCTCTACTTTCGACAAGCCGAAACACGGTGTGTCTTGTGGATGCCGTAACAGGCGAGTGGATTCTGATGGGTGGGCTGTAGGGTTGGCAGAGGAGTTTTCGGACTGCTCTGGGCCCCACCGCTCGGGGCACGCTGACAGAGTACTCCTGGTACACGTTATCTTTGCAGACTTGAGGTTAGGGATAAGCTTCTAACCAGTCAGAGCTGGGAATGAACTGATCCGATTCCACAATTGACAAACCACTCCTTGATCCGTCATATTGGTGTGAGGTGCTTCCTCCAGGATACACGCGTCCCCTTGAAATGCCTGGTGCCCCACCGCTTGCGGTGGGAATAGACCGTGATTCAATTGGGATTGATCGAACTCCGTACCAGTAGTATTTTTGGACTATCGTGACCCGATTACGTCACTATGATAATCTTGGTACGGCCCGGTTTGTCACCGTGTCCTGTTATCACTATTGCCACATGAATCAGGTCAAGCGTGGACTGGTCGGGTCACCGTGTGATTGGTGACGGTCGAGTTTCAATTGGTATGAGGGTAAACGCGACGTTCCTCTGGAT
>JAHIVM010000435.1 GCA_018816665.1 Candidatus Zixiibacteriota bacterium | reverse complement strand
GACGGTGATCTGGCTTTTGATAACCGTTTTAATTGCGAAAACGGTCCCTGGACCTACTGGGCAACTATTGCTACCTCCGCCCCGCCGTCAGGTCCCGCCAATAACAATTGTGCGGACGCGACGCCGATCGGTGATGTAACCAATGAGCCCTGGTCCACGACTATTGCTACGGCCTCCGGCCTCGGCACGTACATTTACAGCGCCGACGTGTTCTTCTGTTACACGGCGACTTGTGATGGTATTGCCACGGCCAGCCTGTGCGGCAGCAGTTTTGATACCAAAATCGCTGTGTATGACGGCTGCGTGTGCACCGGTGTCACGGTACTCGCTACCAATGATGACGCCTGCGGCGTTGCATCGGAAGTCGATTTCCCCGTCGTTGCCGGGCAGACTTATCTGATTCAGTGTGGCGGTTATAGCACCGCTACGGGCGATGGTGTCCTCACTACGAGTTGTGAATATGTTAGCCCGCTGGTGAACGATGATTGCGCTGACGCCATTCCGGCGTATGACGGCGAAACCACGTGGAACAACGCCGGCGCTACCACCGACGGTCCTGCGGAACTGGATTGCTTCAGCTCTTACCAGCCTCAGGTCAACGGTGATATCTGGTATACGTATACGGCGACGTGCGATGGTGCTCTGAACATCAATACCTGCGGTACCAACCGCGACACCAAACTTGCGGTGTATGCAGGTACTGATTGTCCGCCGACCGCGGCGCCGATAGCGTGTGATGACGACGGTTGCGACACTGGCGAAAACGGTGGCAGCGGCCTTGCTTCCAAGGTCACGATCGGCGGCGTTACGACCGGTGATCAGTTCCTGATTCGTGTCGGCCTCTATTCGGCTACCACGGCTCAGGGCGACGGTGTACTCAATATTGAGTGCTTCACGCCGCCGTGGAACGATCTCTGTGATGCTGTTACCCCGGTGGTCCTGAGTGACGGTGTTGAAGTCCAGTTCCTGGGCGACAACTCCAACTCCACGGCCGACTGCGCTTTGCTGGGCAGCCCGGTTGTCTGGTTGGCCTTCACGATCGAAGACACCTGTATGGATGTCGAGCTCAACTACTGCGGAACCATTCCGGCTTTCGGCAATGCGTTCCTGAACCTGGTATACGGCTGCCCGTGTGATTCTCTCACCGATGCCGGAACCTATGAGTTCACCTGCGGTGGTTTCGACGACAACGTGGTGATTCGCTGGTCCTCGCTGTTCCCGGGTACGTACTACTATGGCGTACTGCTTGATCCCGCCTACGGCGCCCAAGGCCCGTACTCGATTCAGGTGACCGGTACGACCGCAGAGTGTATTCACTGTTCGGCCGGTTCCAACCTTTGTGACGAGTACATCGAACGCGTCCAGGTTGGTGACATCGACAATTCGACCTATTGTGATGACGACGACAACTACGACGATTACTCGGCGATGTCGACCCTGATGTGGAAGCGTCTCAGCTACGACTTCACCATCACCGGTGGCAACACCTATTCGTCGGATCAGGTCGGCGTCTGGGTAGACTGGAACCAGGATCTGTTCTTTGACGGACCGGACGAGAGTATCTACGTCAACGGTTCGCCGGGTCCGGGTCCCGACTACACTGGTACTATTACTCCGCCCACCGCCGCGGTGGTTGGTCCGGCTCGGATGCGTGTCCGCATTACGTGGAACACCGCCCCGACGCCGTGCGGATTCGATAGCTACGGTGAAGTCGAAGACTACACGATCATGGTCGATGAGTTCGAATGTGGCGACTGCAGCGGTGACGATGTGGTTGACATGAACGACATTATGTGCATGGAGAACTTCTACTTCTTCTTCGGAGCCGCTCCGGTACCGCTCATCTCGGGCGATGCCAACTGCGACGGCTATGTGAACATTGCCGATATAGTGTACATCTCTGATTACCTGTATCGCGGTGGTCCGGCCCCGTGCTGCGTTCCGTAGTCGATACTGAAGTTACCTTCAGGCATTGACGGCATATATCGGCCGCCCTGTTTCGGCAGGGTGGCCGCTTTTTTGTGTACCGTGCTCCCGTGATCGGGGTCGAGTGTTGTTGCCGTCAGGGCGATGCGGACCGGCCGATAACGGCACGCCAGGTCGTTAGCGGTGAGCCGGCCGGCGACCGCTTTGGATATCCTGCCGTAGTATTCGGTAGTTAGACTCAGCCTTGGGAGCCCGGGCATCAAAAACAGGTGCGGTCAGCCTGACCCCATATATATATTGTAGCTGTCGGCAGAGGAGGTTTGCGGTGGCATCTCAGGATAATCCAGCCATAGTATCCACGCGCTACTGGAGCCGTCTGGACGACGGCAGGGTGCAGTGCGACCTGTGCCCCCGGCACTGCCGCCTGAAAGAGGGCCAGCGCGGGGTGTGTTTTGTGCGAGCCCGGCAAAACGATGAGATAGTCCTGACCACTTATGGGCGGTCCAGCGGGTTCTGCGTGGATCCGATCGAGAAAAAGCCTCTGGCGCACTTTTATCCCGGTACCCCGGTGCTGTCATTCGGCACGGCCGGCTGTAATCTGACCTGCAAATTCTGCCAGAACTGGGACATGAGTACGTCGAGGGAAATGGATACCCTGGCCGATTCCGCTTCACCGGAGACAATCGCCCGGGCGGCCGCTGAACTGGGCTGCCGGTCGGTTGCCTTTACCTATAATGATCCGGTGATTTTTCACGAGTATTGTCTGGATGTGGGCCGGGCCTGCCGGGAGCGGAGTATCAAGACCGTGGCGGTGACCGCCGGATACATTTGCGACAAGCCCCGCGAGGAGTTTTTCGGGGTTATGGACGCCGCCAATGTTGATTTGAAGGCGTTCAGCGATGATTTCTACCGGAAGCTGTGTGGCGGACGACTGCAACCGGTGCTGGACACGCTGACCTACCTGAAGCGTGAGACCGATGTCTGGTTCGAATTGACGACCCTGATTATTCCGGGCGAAAACGACAGCGATGATGAACTGCAGCGGTTGACAGCCTGGGTTGCCAGGGAACTGGGGCCCGATGTCCCGATGCATTTCAGCGCCTTCCATCCCAGTTTCAAAATGACTGAGTATCCGTCAACACCTCCCGAGACTCTGACCCGGGCTCGAGAGATTGCGTTGGGCAATGGTATCCGCTACGCTTATACCGGGAATGTTCATGACCCCGAGGGCGACACAACGTACTGCCATGGCTGCGGAGCGGCGCTGATAGGCCGGGATTGGTATGAGCTGTCTACCTGGCAGTTGACGGACGAGGGGTGCTGTGAGAGTTGCGGGACGGCTTGTGCGGGTCGTTTTGACGGTCCTCCGGGGACCTGGGGCCGTCGCCGACTCCCGGTCCGCCTGAGCGACTTTGAGGGGTGAGAGGGGTTCAGTTCCCCCCAACAAAAAACCAGGCCGGGGAAACCGGCCTGGTTGGATAATCTGCTTCCGTTCGTCTCTAGCTTCTCTTGCGGCGGTACCGCAAAATGCCGCCACCCAGCAAGCCCAGACCAAGCAGCGTGAGGGTCGCGGGTTCCGGAACCGCGGCCAGACCGCCACCCGAACCGGTGCCCGTGGCCCGGTCATAATCAACGGCCAGAATCGATGAGGTCAGTACCAGACCGTGATCAAACACCGGCGTCATCGAGACGCTCAGCGGGTCCGAATTCCAGTAGCTGGCATCGATATTGGTGATATCAAACAGGTTTTCCGTGTAATCGGTACGCCAGGTCCAACCCTCGTACTGCGTCCAACGGAACTCCCCACCGACATTCACCGCATCCATTCCAAAACCAAGATAGCGGTATCCCGAGATGCGTAGCGTAGCGTTGGCCACGGTGACATCATCCGGTACCGGCATATAGCTGCTTGAGAGGGTGTGTCCCCAGGATTCGGTCTGCATCCAGCCGATATATCCGTTGGAGAAATCCACCGATGAAATGTAGTTGTAGCCGGAGGCATCAATACCGTAGTCCTGAATGGACTCAGTGTAGTCGACATTCAGGTTAAAGGCTGACGCCGGAACAGCTAACAGGGCCAGTGCCGCTACCAGAAGCAGCATCAGGTGAGGCTTTTTCATTGCGAATGACCTTCTTATTCAAAAAAGAATGTAGTTTTCTGGCCTAAAGTATGGCAAACGCTGTGCCCGTTACTCAAGGCCCTATGTCGCACAAGTAGTTACATCAAATACGACACCAGAGTTCCGCCCGTTTGACATAGACTATGAAATTTCCCGGTAACAGTATGCATCTTAGTGCAATTTTTGAACAGAAACCGTCCGGTTTTGAGTTAGGCAAGTCAGCGACAGATCGATGCAGGCACGAAAAAGGCCGGCTGTGAGCCGGCCTTTCGTTGACTTTTCTACAAGCAGGCGAAATTAACGCGACCGACGACGTCGGTAAAGGCCCACGCCCGCCAGACCGAGTCCGAGCAACGCAATGCTGGCCGGTTCGGGAACCGGGGCGTACGTGTAATCCATCATGAGGACCACCTGATCAACCCGCAGGCTGCCTTCGCCGGCAAAGATCTCAACATCGAGGACGCCGTTATTCCAGAATCCACGTTGGTTCACCTTTGTCAGGTCAACCATGGTGTCATCCCACCACGTGTGATTCAGCGGATTCCAGTCCCAGGAACCTTCGATTGCGATCCGGTTACCATCGGTATCAACCCACTCAGCGTCGATCCAGATCTTGGCGCGGTCAATCCGGTACGGCGGAACCGAGAAATCGTCGGGCAACGTATGCGACCAGGCAAGCTGCTCATCCATGCCCTCGTCAGTACCAATCCAGACGCCATCGTGCCACCCGTCCGGAGACTCATTGAAAAAATCGATCATAGACACATGCATGTAGTTGTGTCCCTGGAAGGTATAATCCTGGTACGTGGTTTCGTGCATCATCGGCACGGCTGCCGCGGTGAGCGGGAGCAAAAACAGGGATAATACCAACATCAAGACCCTGGACTGCCTGTTCACTATGTGTCCTTTCTAATTAATAGCTACACTTTCCTGAACTCTCATTAAGCAACATCTGTGCCCATCCTCTGACGCTTTGTAAGTTGATGATTAGCAGTTACATAGCGGTAGGAGTCGGACAAAGAAGACTGCTTTTGATGCAATACTGTGCACATGATTGCACTTTTGCGTCGATGACTGTCATGCCGATACCTACTTTCGTCTCTCAGACGTTTCATGTCAACGGCTTAGGGTGACTTGCCGAGAGGCTCAGGAAGCCCTCCAGCAGGGTTCGCTGAAGTGCCGGCGTCTCCATTTTGTTTGACATGACACTATTTGCCCGCCATAATTTTAGTGATCCTGCCGGCCGTTGGACGCCGGGTATGCCGGCCAGACAGCACTTCTGATCACATCAGCGAGTGCCTGTCCCAGCCCCCGAGTTGCCACATCCCCAGGGAGGTTACGTGAGCCCAGACAGCAGTTGGTTATTGATTTCTTTTGTGGTGTACACGGCCGGTATTATCGGTATCGGGCTGTACTCCTCGCGGATGCGCAAGGCGACGGCCGATGATTTTGTACTGGCCAATCGCGAGTTGGGGCCGTGGGTGTCTGCCTTGTCGGCCTCGGCCAGCGCGGAATCGGGCTGGGTGATGCTCGGGCTGGTAGGGGAGGCCTACCTGTTCGGGATGGCCGCGTTCTGGATTGTCCCCGGTATCGCCGCCGGTTACCTCTTCAACTGGTTTGTCCTGGCGGAACGCCTGCGGAAGGCAACGGCCGAAAGCGGGGCGGTAACATTGCCGCAATATCTGATGCACCGGTACGGCAAGGATTCGGCCTCCGTGCGTTTGATTGCGGTAGGTATTATCACCATATCCATGCTGGCCTACGTAGCGGCGCAGATGAATGCGGCCGGCAAGGCCTTTGAGGCGATTTTTCAACTGCCATACGTCTGGGGAGTGCTGGCCGGAGCAGCAATAATCCTGACCTACACTATTACCGGGGGCTTTCGGGCGATCTGCTGGACGGATGTGGTGCAGGCCACCTTCATGATTGTCGCCCTTATCGGCATGCCCATAGTTCTGCTGACCAAAATAGGTGGGTTTGGAGCCTTCCTGACCGCGGCCCGGGAGGTTGACCCGCAGATGCTCACCTTTTCGTACGGCAAGGCCGGCTTTGCCATGCTGGGATTCATTGTTGGTCTGGTCGGGATCGGACTCGGGTATCCCGGCCAGCCGCATGTGCTGTCTCGATTCATGGCAACGCGAGACACCAGGTCGGTTCGCCGGGGGGGAACGATTGCGATTTCCTGGATGGTGCTGGCTTACATGGGAGCCGTCTTCTTCGGCCTGTTTGCAGAAGTGTATTTCGGTGTGATCGACGATCCCGAGCAGGCGTTGCCGATGGCCTGTACAACGCTGCTGCCGCCGATCATCGGCGGCATGGTGGTGGCGGCCATTGTTGCGGCCATTTGTTCTACGGCGGACTCGCAACTGATCGTGGTGTCATCGGCCCTGTCCCGCGATGTTTTCGGCCGGAAGCGGGATGATGCCGCGCCGGAAGATTTCGGCCGCACCCAGAAGGTTGATCGCCTCGTGTTGATTGTTCTGGCCGTGATCGCTATCGGTCTGGCTTCGATGAAAAGCCGGGTGATATTTCAGTTTGTGTTGTACGCCTGGTCCGCCCTGGGGGCATCGTTTGGCCCGGTGGTGGTTCTCGGTCTGCTCTGGAAGGGAGCCAATCGGGCGGGGGCGGTTGCCGGGATGCTGACCGGCATTATCGTGACTGTCATCTGGCGAAATATAACCGTGCTGAAGTCATCGGTCGACGAATGGGTACCGTCGTTTGTTCTGGCGTTCACTATGGTAGTTGTCGTCAGTCTGCTCACCAGCAGGCGCAACAACTGAGTCGTTGCCCGACCGGCAGAAAAAACACACCGCCCCCGGGGGAACTCCGGGGGCGGTTGCATGTCTGTTGCGAAGTGCCGAGCGATGGTTGAATCAGGACGCCGTAGCCAGTTGCGGGTCCTCGGTCCCGGTATCCATGAGACCGTCCTTGAGGCGCACCAGGCGCTGCGCATGCTGGGCGATGTTCATGTCGTGCGTGATGATAACGATAGTTTTGCCGGCGCTGTGAAGCTCATCGAACAAACTCACGATCCCCGAACCGGATTTGGAGTCCAGGTTGCCGGTGGGTTCATCGGCCAGGATGATGTCGGGTTCGTTGGCCAGGGCGCGGGCGATAGCCACTCGCTGCATTTCGCCGCCGGACATTTCGGTGGGGCGATTGCCTGCCTTGTCGGCCAGTCCGACGCGGGCGAGCAGCTCGATGACCCGGGCCCGCCGTTTTTTTCCGTTCACCTTGGCGAACAGCAACGGAACCTCGACATTTTCAAAAGCCGTGGCGTACGGCAGCAGATTAAACGCCTGAAAGACAAAGCCGATCTTCTGGTTGCGGATGTCGGCCAGCTGGTTGTGCGTCATCTTATTCACCAGCTCGTCTTCCAGTTTGTAGATGCCGCTCGACGGTACATCGAGGCAGCCCATGATATTCATGAGAGTCGACTTGCCCGAACCCGAGGGTCCCACGACGGCGATAAACTCGCCGGGGTTGACGATCAGGTTGATACCTTTGAGGGCCTCAAAGGCTACGGCGCCGGTCTGGTACCGCTTTTTGACCTGTTTCATATAGATGATCGGACTCATGTCAACAACTCCTGCTACCGTAGTCTACTCGTACCTTAATGATTCCACGGGCGATACCGAGGCGGCCCGCAGGGCGGGGAACAAGCCTGAGAACAACCCCATCAGACCCAGAATGGCAATGACGATGAGTCCGATTTCCGGAGACACGGTGGGCCGTCCCATAAACTCCAGAACGTCGGAATCAATCGGCACCTTCTTGAACCCTTCCGTCAGCGCCCAGGAGATGGCCATGCCGAAAAAACCGCCGAGGAAGGTGATCATCATGGCTTCTATCAAAAACTGCCAGAGGATAACGGCCCGGCGGGCGCCCACGGCCATTTTGATGCCGATTTCGCGGGTCCGCTCTCGTATGGACACATACATGATGTTGGCCACTCCCACGCCGGCAATCAGCAGGGTGAGGAAGCCGATGATGCCCAGGAAGACCTTGATGCCCATGAGCATATTGCTCATTTCCTTCTGTCCTTCAACCGTGTCCCAGATGGACAGCGCCCGGTCATCGGCGGGATCGAATTTGTAGCGCTGGCCCATGGCCTCGAATATCTTCTTCTCGATCACGGCCATCTGGTTCGGGTCGTGCGCTTTGTACACGATGTCATCCAGGTAGGCGTCGCCGAAGATAGCCTTAAACGTTGTGGCGGGGATGGCAATCACGTCCTCATCCATCCCCTCGTAATTGCTCATCTGCATTTTTTCGATCATGACGCCGATGATCGTGAACGGCATGTTGTTCATCATAACAACTTTGCCGATCGGATCCTCGTCTTCGAACAGCCGTTCTTTCAATTGACTGCCAATGAACGCGACCCGTCGCTTGGCATCCATATCAAGCTGATTGATCATGCGTCCACCGGCTTGCGGAATGTGATGACGCATCTCTTCGAATTCCGGTGGGATACCCGTGCAATGCTCGGAGAGCAACTTGTCGCGATACTTGAGGCGCACGCCCCAGCGAGAGTATTCGCCGCCGATGGTCCTGATTTCCGGAATCCGTTCGGCGAGGAAGGCGGGATCCTCCTTGTAGAGATGAATGCGGCGGCCCTTACCCATGCCCTTGAACGGTATGGACGTCTGGCCCGCCCACATGACACCGATATTGGAGCCCATCCCTTTCTGGTTGAGCGATAGCTGGTAGTGGAGGCCTTCGCCGAAGGCGAGCAACAGCATGATCGAAATCGTACCCCACATCAGCGCTATCAGGGTCAGGGTAATCCGCTTCCGCTGCTTGCGGAAGTCCCGCACAAACATGTTGTATATCGTGATCAGATGCATAGTGTCCTAAAACAGTTTCAAGGCTCGCACCGGCTGCAGATTGGCGGCCCGACGGGCCGGGAAGATGCCGGCAAAAAAGCCGATAACGCCAAGCAGTGCGGTAATCATTATGCCTGACAGCAAACTCACCCTTGGCGTCCCGATCATTTGTTCAAGGTCCGGGAACGGCAGGAGCGGAATGACCGACACCACCGCCCAGGCAAACAGGAATCCGAGGAACCCGCCCACGCCGGTTATCAGTAGCGTCTCCAGAATGAACTGCGTGAGGATGTAGCTTTTGCGTGCGCCCAGGGCCATTTTGATGCCAATCTCCTTGGTGCGTTCTTCCAGGACCACATTCATGATATTTGACACACCGATACCGCCGGTGATCAGGGTGGAGACCCCAATTCCCACCAGGAACGCCTGGAAGGCGGCGAAAAAGTTCTTCAGGAATTCAAAGCCGCGCGAGGTGTCCCATACGCCGAGGGCCTCGCGGTCTTCGGGATCGAATCGGTACTTGGCCCCGAGTGTTTCGTAGACCTCGCGACGGGCCTGTAGCATGGAGTACTCCGGGCGGGCCTGAATAACAAAGTTGTTTATGTACCGGTGGCCCCACATGCTGCGGAAGGTAGAAGCCGGCATAAACACGGTGCGGCTGTCCCGTCCGCCGTATGATGAGTTCTGGACTTTCTCCTTCATCACGCCGATGACCGTGAAGGGGGTGCCGTTCAACAGGACGGTTTGGCCGACCGCTTCCTCGGCACCGAAGAGGTCTGTCTTGAGAATGTTGCCGATGAAAATCACGCGGCGACGTTCGGCCATGTCCCGTTGGTTGATAAACCGGGAGCCGAACTCCGGGATCAGGTTGCGCATGATGCCGAATTCCGGCCAGACACCGATGATGTTGCGCAGGGTGTTGTTTTTGCCGTATTTCAGGGGAATGCTGTGGCGACGGTATTCGGGGGATATGCGGCTGACCGTCACTGAACTCTTTTTGAGCAATTCGCAATCTTCTTCGGTCAATCGTATCCGCCGCCCCTTGGACAGACCCTTGAATTCCTGTGAGGTTACGCCGGGCCAGAAGATGGCGATATTGTCGCCCATGCCTTTCTGCGATGTCAGTTGTGCCTCGGTAAGTCCCTGGCCGAAGGCAAACAGCAGCACGATAGCGCAACTGCCCCAGAAGATGCCAAACATGGTGAGGGCACTGCGGAGCTTCTGGCGCCTGAGATCGTTCAGGAATTGCTTGAATGTTATGAACGGCAACATAGCGTAGTCACACCCTCAGCTATCAATCCCACGGTTTGATTTCGCGCGGCGGGCGCTCTACGATCAGTTCGCCTTCTTCCAGACCGGAAACAACTTCCATGTTGATGCCGTCGGAGAGACCGGTCTCGATCTCCCGCTTGGAAATCACTCCCAGAGAGTCCTGGATTTCGCAGGTGGACACGGAGTCCTCGGTAGTTATCAATCGCTCGGGTATGAGCAGGATGTCTTCCCGTTTGGTGATCATGATGTCGGCATTGGCGGAGTAGCCGGCACGCAGGAAATGTTCGCCGGGATCGGTGATAATGATCTCGACTTCAAACAATGTCGAGCCGTCTTCCTGGTGGGCGCGGGGAGAGATTTTAGTGAGTTCGCCGATGACTTTTTTGCCGGGGATGGCGCCGATTTCGATTTCGGCCTCCATGCCCTGGTGCAGCTTGCCGACATCGATTTCGTCAACATTGCCTTTGAAAATCAGATCTTCCATGTAGGCCAGGGTCATCAGCTCGGTACCCGACTGATAGGATGTCAGCGGGACAACCGGGTCGCCCTCCTCGACCTCGATAGCCAGGACGGTGCCGTTGATGCTGGACTTGATAATGTTGTCTACTTCGCGATCCGCAACCTGGGCGCTTCCGGACTCAATAAGGGCCAGCTTTTCATTGGCCAGTTTGAGGCGCAGTTCGCATTCCTCGTACTGGGCGCGCTTGGATTCGAATTCCTGGTGCGAAATCAGTTGCTTTTCGTTGAGCGTCTGGGAACGTTCGAACTCGCGCTTGACATTGGCGAAGGTTACTTCGCTGAGTTCGACCTGACGTTTGGCCTCTGCAAATTCGATCGGGGTGGGATCGGGCGCGATGTCAAACAGCGGATCACCGATGTTAACCGAGTCGCCGACCTCCACAAAAATGCGTCGGGCCAGGCCGCCGACCTTGGATTTGACGGCGATTTGCTTTTTCGGTTCAATACGTCCCACCGCCAGGGCTTTGTCGATTATCGAGCCCTTTTCTACTGCGACGGTTTTGGGACCTTCATCTTTGGAGGCGGACCCGTTGCTGACGACGAGAAACACACCCGCGGCAACGATGACTACGGCCACCAATGTTAACACAATCTTTTTGGACATAATGACAATCTCCTGAGGACGGACCTTGTATCACCTGCACTGCCTCATGTACGGATCAGCCCCATCAATGTTTCGCCGTACATACGAGTCCCCGCACCGGGCCACATCTATTCGACCGCAATACGGGCCGGAAAGTTACAGGCTATGGAGGTATCCGGACAGGTAGTCGCTCAGTTTGGTAAGTTATTGCATGATGGCGGGTTGACTGACGATTCCGGTCGGCAGCCAACGATGCCGCGCCCGGGAGCGGAATCCCGTAGATCAGGCGGTCAGGTCGAAATCAAACGCGGCGACTGTCTGCCCGTTGATGATCAGCTCAGCTTTGTGTTTTCCGGGGAAGTGCTTGCGCGTGGTCATCGGGCGGAAGGAATGTCCGAATGAAAGATCAACAGATCCACGACCCGCCAAGTCTCGTTCGCTGCCCTTGAATACCTTGGGATTGGTTTTGCCGTTAGCCTTGACGTAATGCACGCGATAGTCGATTGCCAAACGCTGTGGACTTTTCGTCTGCGATGTCAACCGGCAGGTGATCGTGAAGTCATCGCCGATTTTCACGCGCTTTTTCGACGGTTTGAATGCATCGACTTTGATTTTCGGCTTGTCCGTGAAGCCAAACAGCGGAAATACATCCGGGTGTCCGGCCTTGATGAGCGTGCGACAGGCGCGTTTGACTATCCAGGCCGTGTCTTCGCTGCCGTCAGCCAGCCATTTCTTCCCGGTGGCGATGGCCGTGTCCGGGTGATCTTTGGATATGTCGTTCAGATTGTTGGCGACCGCCTTGCGCACATACAACGAGGGATCATCCTTCAGTCGTTCAAGCAACTCAAGGACCGGGGCGGGATCTTTTTTGAAGGCGGTGATATGTTCTACCCATACGCCGCGTGGACGGGTGCCCTCGGCGGCGAGTCGCCGGACATGTTCGTTTTTGTCCTGTGCCCATTGATGCAGGATGGGCAGCATCCGGTCGGGGTACTTGATGATAAACGGACGGATAGCAAACTCACCGGTGCCGTGCTTGGTGAGTTCCTTGAGCGCCCGCACGGAATCATCGAGATGCTCCAACCCGAAAAACTCAATGTAGTGAGTGAGCGACCAATTTGCGAAACCATCGGCCTTGGGCGCCACTTTGATCAGGATATCGGCGGCGTGTTTGAATCGACACGGGAGAAAACCCTGCAGAGTGCGGGCGATATGCTGCAGGCGGTCCTTGAGTTCGAGGGAATCGAAACCGCCGTCGATGACGGCGGCCTCGAAACCATCGGTATCAAATTTCGCATACACAGCGGCGATCTTCTCGCCCAACTCACGGACACGCTCGTGCGTGACATGGTTTTTCCACAGGCGATCGTCGATATCCGATTTGTCGTTCGGCGGCACCATCGGCAGCCTACTTGCTTTCTGCCAGCTTGACGAACTCATCGATATCGGACAGCGACCGCGCGACAGCGTCGCGCCAGAAGTCTGCCTTCGTAAGGTCAACGCCAAGATGCTTCATCGCGACTTCCTCGGATGTCATGCAGCCGGTATCGGCCAGGAGGGCCCGGTATTTCTCGGCAAACGATGAACCCTCTTTTTTCGCCCGATCATACACACCGCCCGCAAACAGGTACCCAAACGTATAGGGATAGTTGTAGAACGGCGTATCGGTGATAAAGAAGTGCAGCTTGGAGGCCCAGAAGTACGGATGATACCCGGACTCATCAAGCAAATTGCCAAAGGCCTCTTTCTGCGCCGCGATCATCAATTCGCACAGCCGGTCTTTGCCCACCACGCCTTTGGCGCGTTCGGCGTAAAACGACTTGTCAAACAGGTAGCGGGTGTGAATGTCCGTGAAAAAGACGAGCGGCTGCTGAATCTTCTGATCCAGGAGCATCAGTTTTTCCTGAGGGTCATCGCACACTTTCAACGCGGCATCGGTGGTCAGCAACTCCGAAAAGATCGACGCCGTCTCGGCAAGCGTCATGGGATAATGCGATGCAAAATACGGTTTCTCTTTGAGCACGAAACCGTGATAGGCATGACCGAGCTCGTGGGCCAGGGTCAACAGATTATCGTATGATCCGCCGTAGGTCATGAAGATGCGGCTCTCGCGGAACGGACCGGTGCGGGTGCAGTAGCCGCCGCCGGCTTTGCCGGAGCGATCTTCGGCCTCAACCCAGCGCTTGTCCAGCGCCATGCGCATGAAGTCGGCCATCTCGGTGGAGAACTCGCCGACATTCTTGACAATGAAGTCGCCGGCTTCATCAAACGGATAGAGTCTCTCAACCTGTCCGCACGGTGCGAATTCATCGTACCAGGAGAACCTGTCAATCCCGAGCAGTTTCTTTTTGGCATCGACATACCGGCCGAGCTGTGGTGTTTCGCGGGAGATCGCCCCCCACATGGCATCGAGCGACTCCTGGGTCAGCCGGGACTGATGCAACGGCTCAAAGAGGGGGGATTTCCAGCCGCGACGGCCGTACACGGCCAAGCGAAACCCGGCCTGCGAGTTAAGCGCCATGGCGGCGAGATCGGCCCGGGATTTCCAGGCCTCGGTCAATTTGGCAAAGGCCTGGGCGCGGATGGACCGGTCGGAGTCGGCCATTTTGGTGGCCAACTGTCCGAGCGAGATTTCGGTGGTCTCGCCGTTTTCCTCGAACTGCACGCGAAGGTCGCCGGCCATTTTGTCGTACAGGCGGTTCCACGCATGGTAACCGTCGGTAGCCAGCTCAAGCATCAACGATTCCTGCTCGGCCGGCATTTTCATTTTGGCCAGGTTGCGGTCGCGATCCAGTGCAAATTTGATCGGCGACAGTTCCGTCGAATTCATCAGCTTGTTCCAGGCCTCATCGGATGCCAGCAGCGAGAGCGAATTCAACTCGGTTTTCTGCTGTTCCCAGGTGGACCATTGGGACATGCCCTCGGCCTCGGCGGCATGCGCGAGGTCATCGGAAACATCCTGTGATACCAGCATATGCGGGAAGGAAATACACAAATGGATATTCTCAGCGACATCCTGCATCAGCAGGATCAGTTTGGTCCAGGCCGGCGCCGTGGAGTCATCGAGCGTTTTCGGCAGGGCCTTGACTCCGGCTTTGACCGCTTCCAGACCTTTGGCGGTCTTTTCGCGGAAGGCTTTGAATTCGGTGGATTTGGAACCGCCCGGGAAAATCGACTCCAGGTCCCAGCGGGGGGCGGGCGGTATTTTATTCTGTGCGCACATATTGAAACTCCAATTCGTTTTCTATCGAACTATCATCCAACACAACACGGGCTAAACGTCGGGCGCCTCGGATTTTTTGACCCATTTGGCATAGAACAACATCGCAATGGCCGAGGCGATCCCGATAGCCGCAAACCGATACCACAAGCGATACGGTTCGTAGGCATCCCACAGCATATTGGTGGCCTCCTGATGGGTCATGCCCGTCAGTTCCACCAGTTTGTTCATGGCTTCCGGACGGTCGATACCTGACACACCGAGGTTTTTGGCCATGTAGTCGATCGCCAGGTTGGCTTTGTCGCCCAGGTTGTCGTAGACATGACCCGCCACCACCGAGCCCAGCCCCCAGCCGATTCCCTGGGGAACGTTGGCGTAGCCCATGTAGAGGCCTTTTTCACCTGGTGGGGCAATGACACCTAAGTACTCGTTCATTTTTGGCGATGACAGCATTTCACCGACCGAGAACACAAGAATACCGGCCATGCAGAGATACCCGGCAGTGGTGAAACCGGCGAAGACCAGGCCGACCGACGATATAATAATACCCAGCGTGATGGAATGCGTGCGGCGCATGCGGGCCACAAGCCAGGAGACAAAAATCACGGCGATGATAATCAAACCGGCGTTGGCGTTGATCATCCATTCCTGGGAGAGCTGCGGGGCACGCGGGGAGTTGGCCTGAAGCATCCAGTCCGGCAGACCCAGTTGCGCCACCATTTTTGACGAGTCCACCCAGTCGACAATGAAGTTGGGCAGCATATCAAAGAGCTGCATGAACATCAGCCAGAAGCCGGACATGATGACTACAAACACGATCAGTTTTACATTGAAGAACTTGATTATGGTTTCGCCCAGTCTTTTCAAGAAACTGCCTGTCTGCTCGCCGCCCGCCGGGAGGTCTTTGTAGGTCAGCAGCATGAGGAAGTTCAGGGACACCATCGCGGCGCAGCCGTAGAACACGGCCGGCCAGCCGTAGCCGTAGAGGAAATGGGCGACCGGCGGGCCCAGAAAGCCCCCGATATTCACCAGCATATAAAACGTGCCCCAGCCGACCGAGGAGTTCTTTTTGCTGAGCGCCTGACACATGGTTCCCTGGACGCCCGGTTTGAATATTGCGGTGCCGAGGGCCAGCACACAGCAGCCGAACAGGAACGGGTAGTACGATGTCTGCGTGGCCATGAGGATATAGCCCAGCACCTTGATGCCGATCGACACCGCGATCGTCTTTTTGTACCCGTAGCGATCGGCAAACCCGCCGGAAATCATGGGGGTCAGCGACTGGAAGAGCGCCCACCAAAGAAAGATGTAACCCTTTTGTTCCTGGCTGAAATGGAGGCCGCCGATTTCATCGGCCTGGGCGATGTAGATCGGGATAACAACCCGGACACCGTAGTAGGCGAGCCGTTCGATCATCTCCATGATGTTGACCATCCAGTACGGACGGCCCATCGAGGTGAGCGTTTGGATCAGGCCTTCCCGGGCCGCCGGTTGTCCCGGTGCATTCGACTGGGGAGCAGTTGCCATATGGTTCTCCGCTTGTTCGGTTTATCAAAAGGCCGTAAGTTACTACATTATAGGCCTAAGTCAACAACTCCGCCGCCCTCGGGGCGGCAAATGTGATGGGTGACCCTCTCAAACTCGTTTGGGAGGGGTTCAGGAGTTGTAGGTCGGGTTCCGAGCAGAGTCCGCTAGAGGCGGACGGAGCGAGAAACCCGACAACGCCAGATTGTCGACAATGTCGGGTTTCTCCTCCGAAGACGGACTCGGAACCCGACCTACATGGCCCTTCCATCAAGTCACCCTGAGCTTGACGAAGGGTGGCTTGAACTCAGGTGAACGGCCGAGTGCAAGGAATGCCCCGTGTGCGATACAAACGACAACCCGGTGGAGTACCCGATTGACGGCACGCTCGACCTGCACCAGTTTTCCCCCAAAGAGACGCGCGAGGTGGTCCTGGAGTACATTGCCGTGTGCCGGGAGCGGGGGATATTTCAGCTCAGGATCGTGCACGGCAAGGGGATTGGGGTACAGCGGGAGATTGTGCGGAGTTTGCTGGATACGCACCCGGACGTGGCGGGGTACCGTCAGGAGGGCGGCTCCGGCGGCGGCTGGGGGGCGACGGTGGTTGATTTGCGGCGGGGGTAGGGGGGGAAGCGGACACCAGTGCCTGAGAGATTCAACGTAGCCTAATGCAAGTATTGGCGGGTTAGTGCAATTTCAGTTGCCTGGTGCCCCACCCCTCCTGCGGCGGGCAGGCACCTGCGGTGGGAAGAGAGTAGTGGTCCGATTCTTACAGAATGTGATTCGATTGGGATTGATCGACCTCCGTGTCAGTAGTTTCTTTGACTATCGTGACTCAATTACGTCATTATGATGATCTCGGTACGGCCCGGTTTGTCACCGTGTCCTGTTATCACTATTGCCACATGAATCAGGTCAAGCGTGGACTGGTCGGGTCACCGTGTGATTGGTGACGGTCGAGTTTCAATTGGTATGAGGGTAAACGCGACGTTCCTCTGGAT
>JAHIVM010000434.1 GCA_018816665.1 Candidatus Zixiibacteriota bacterium | reverse complement strand
CAGGCCCGGGAAGCGGTGACCGGTTGTGACTCGGAGACCGCCGAGGGGTTTTTGGCCCGGGCCCGTGAGGCGTTCGAGGCGGCCGAGCAGCGATATCGCGACGGACGACCTGAAATCGCGCTCTCGGGGCTTAAGCAAGCTCGTGAGATGGCTCAGAAGGCGATCCGGGAATGCCGTCAGACCGACCAGCTGGAACAACGATACCGTCGGTTGACAGCTCAGGTGGAGCAGCTCTCGGAACGGATCCAGAGCGCTCCCGAGGCCTCCCGCGAGGAGACCCGGCGGCTGCTTGGGCAGGCGCGCGAGCAACTGGCCCGGGCGCGGGGTTTAATTGACCGACAAGAGAATGAACAGGCTCTGGCCGCCCTGCAGGCAGCATATCTGGCTATGGAGCGGGCCAGGCTCTACCTGACCGTCCGACAATAGGATTTTCAATGTGAAGATACTGGCACGGGCTACGGCAACAGGTCTACTGCTGTGCGGCGTGGTCTGTTTGCTTCATGGGAGCATGCTCCGTGCCTCTGATTGGGCTTGGCGGGTCGGGGTCGGCTACGATTTCCTCTCCCAGCAATACTCTCTTGATTCCCTGATCTCTCTCGAGGGCGACTCTCTGGCGGCCATGACCGCGCTGAAGACGACCTATCTAGACGACCTCAAAGCATCGTTTCAGATGACATATACTCCCGGCGATCAGCCAGGTCTGGAGCTGGGAGCAGGGCTGGAACAGACCCGCGATGCCTCCCGTTTCAGGGTCTACGGCTCCGGGAATCCCACCTTTGGTCGGACCCGGTTGACCTGGAACTCGGACCTGGAATGGCGCCGGGCTGTCGACGGTGGTGCGGCGGCCGGAGAGTCTTTTGTGACCGGACGGGCTCGCGGACGACTGAGCGTTCCGGCCCGAACGTCATTGACCTGGTTTGCCGATCTCGACGCTGATTTTGTGGCGTTTGACGTCACCGACCGATATACCCGCAGCTATCAACGGGCTGGTCTTAAGGCGGGTATTACCAGAGAGTTCGGTCTTATGTCCTCGGTCCGACTGGCGGCCTTCACGGCCCTGCGGCAGGTCCCCGACTCCACGGCGATGAATTACCGCAATATCGGAGCGGAAATATGGTTGCTGGGGCTGTTTTCCGGGAGCACGCTGGATGTGTATGCGCGCGTTGAGGCCCGGGATTACCATCAGCCTGACGGTGAGGACGACTACACCCGAGTAGAAATCACGGCCGACCATACGCTCGGCCTGGGATCATCGGCGTTTTTCCGCCAGATCGGGGAGTTGGAAGGGATGTTTTCCAACGATGCCGATCCCTACGGGTACGACTACACCAGGGCCGAGCTACGGCTCCTGGGAGGGGTGCGGAACACCGAGCTGTCCGCTGCCATAGGCCCCGAAATTGGCTATATGGCGGTCCGAAGCGGCGACTACGCCCCCGAGGAAGACTACAGAGAGTACGGAATCGCGACTGATTTCGACGTGCTTAGCCTGAGCCGGCTGTTTTGTTCGCTGGAGTCATCGACCGGCTTCCGCAACCTGGTATACGAGGACGATACGCAGTCGGATTACACTTATGAGCGGCTCAATCTTGTTGGGGATATTCGTCTGGCCGGTCGGCTGGCGCTCAGCGGGCTTGTTTCGGCGGAGTGGGAGTGGCACGACGACGCTGACGAAAACAGTCAGATATTCCTTATTTCCACCAATCTTACCTATGCATTTTAGCTGACCGGGAGCAGTTGCCCTGGGCACTCCGGGTAGGGGAACTTCGACGATATATGTGAAATCTTTCACGAGGCTGGGAGGTTGGGCGGACCGTGGGAGGGGTGGCGTGGGGCGATGTGGGGCAGGTTGCACGGGGCGTCAACGGGGGTTCGGGGGTGGGATCCCGGGGTGGTTCCGGCAGGTTTCAGATTACCATTTTTACGTAGTTTGGAGTAGGTTTTTGTTGTGAGCCAATTGGCGGGTTGAGATCGATTGTGATACTACACCATGTCGTATGTTGTTGACAACTAGCTGAAAGCAACAAAATCCTTGACAAAAAACCATATATCTGTTATTATCCGGGCGTCTAGGGAAATAGTTGTGTTGAATGCGCTTCTGTTTTGAGACCAAAGCACCTTTAGTAACGTTAATAAACTGAATACGTTACGACAATTAGGCTTCACTTTCTTGCAGGTTTACAGATTATATGACCTTGAGGGTATTTTCTACCCTTTAGGATTTCACTGACATTATTAGTTTCTTTGCCTCGAAACGAATCGAGTTCCGGAGGACGCCACGCCTCAGGACAGCATCGGTACTCACATGGATGCTTCGAGATTTGCGACGGGGAACGCCGACGCCACCAATTCGGGTGACGGTCGGTACTCGAAAGTAGTTGGCTCTTGAGAATTAGCTCAGAGTTGATTGCTTGTAACCTAAATTGCTTTTTCCATTAAAGGAGCATTAAATGATGCAAAAAAGAACGTTATATTCTTTGCTGCTAATCTCCTTTATAGTGGTATTTGCGGCTTCCGTATCTGCCAATGAAGTCACTATCCAATCGAAAGCCGGTCTGGCCCGCTGCGCGGCTCAGTCGGTTGACGTGACAGCGGACGTGTCCACAGATGCAATCAGTGCGATTGAGTGCGTCTTTGTGATCACGACTGCTTCGGATTGCGGCTTTATTACCGATCTGGAAGTGGTATGGGAACTGCCCGATGGAGTTCTCTCCAATCGTCCGGCAGTAGACTACAGCCAGGCCGACGGTAACGCTCCTGATACAATCCGTTTTGCCGCTATGCGTACAGCTGATGGTGACGGCGTCCTTGACGTTGGCACTCACGTTGTAGCTCGTATTGACTTCACTACTGTTGACTGCTGCGCCGGCACGGTTGGAATCGACAACGCGGTGTTCACTTACCCGAACCCCACTGGTCCGATTACCACCCAGTTTGTAAAAGCCGATGACGCGACTATCCTTCCGGTAGCTGTCAATGCTTCCACTATTGGTATTATCAACCAGAATCCGACGATCGAAGCTATCGCCAACGCCACGATTCCGTGGGGTGGCACCTATGTTGGTGCTATTGTTGCTGATGACCCCGATCTGACGAACGGTTGTGAGGCCCTTACCTATGCTAAAGTGTCCGGTCCGACGAACCTGAACGTAAACGCCACCACCGGTGCGATCACGTGGGTAACCACGGGTGAAGACGTCTGTGGCAGTGATGTTACGGTTAAGGTTGTCGACGGTTGCTTGGCCGAGGCCACGACCACGTTCAACATCTGCGTATTCAACGAGCCGCCGGAGATTACGTGCTCCGAGGATATGCTGATTGCTTTGGGCGACGAACTCAATACTTCCGTAAGCGCCACGGATGACGTCGATGCGTTTGGCCCCGGCCCGCATCCGCTGCTCTATTCGCTGGTTAGCTTCGACGGTCCGGGAACCCTGACCGTCAACCCGGCCACCGGTGATATCGTGTGGCCGACTCTGATGACTCCTGCGTATTCCGGTGTGTTCACGGTTACGGTGATGGTCACTGATAGTGCCAACACCTGCAGCCCGTGCTCCCCTGAAAACGCTGACACCTGCTCCTTCCAGGTTGAGGTTCGTGCGATGACTATTACCATCGAAAAGAACCACGGTCCGGACGGCAAGGGTGTTATCCAGGGTCAGCCGACTACGGTCAGCATCGACATGCTGGGTTCCGATTACAATAACTGGCCTATCGCCGGTTATGACCTTCTGATCCAGTACGATCCGACCGGTCTGGTTGTGAACGATGTCGTCGAAGGCGACTTCTTCACGGCTGGCGGCTGGGAATACTTCACCTACCGCTTTGGTCCCTACGGTAATTGCGGATCCGCCTGTCCGTCCGGCTTCCTGCGCATTGTCGCCCTGGCCGAACAGAATGACGGTGCGAACCATCCGGAATACTTCGACAATTCGGTTCACGGTGAGACCCAGCTTGCTGAGATCACCTTCCTGGTAACGGACGATCGCACGTTCGAATGCCAGTACCTGCCCATCCGCTTTACCTGGTACGATTGTGCCGATAACGCTCTGTCGAGTGTTACTGGTGACACCCTGCTGATTTCCCGCTGGGTGTATGACTACGTAGGTTCCGGCGGTATGGACACTTACGAACGTATCGACATGCTCGGCGACGGCACTTTGCCGACGTGGTATGGCGCTCCGGCACCGCTTTGCGATGTCAGCGACAAGGGCTATCCGATGCGTCACGTGAACTTCCGCAACGGTGGTGTTGATGTTATCTGCGCCGACTCGATCGACGCTCCGGGTGACGTCAACCTCAACGGCATTGCCTATGAAATCGCCGATGCTGTTATGTTCACGAACTACTTCATCGACGGTCTCGGTGCCTTTGGCGCCCACGTTGATGGTTCCATTGCTGCCTCCGATGTCAACAAAGACGGTATCACGTTGTCGGTTGCCGACCTCGTATACCTGATCCGTGTCGTCATCGGTGACGCCCAGCCGTATCCGAAGGTTGCCTACAAGGGTGACTACTCGCAGTACAACGGCAATCTGTCTGTTGGACAGGATGTTGCCGCCATGTACATCGAGATCGAAGGCGAATGCTCACCTGAGTTGCTCGTCTCCGGTATGGATATGGGTGTGAAGACGGTTGACGGTATTACCCACGTAATCATCACCCCGAGCCTGGAAGCCAACATCACGAATACGTTCAGTGGTGAGTTCCTGGCCGGCGTGAAGGGCAACATCCTGTCAATCGACGCAGCTGATATCAATGGTACGGCTTTGCATCTGGTCAACGTTCCGAAGGAATACATGTTGGCCCAGAACTATCCGAACCCGTTCAACCCGACCACGACCATCACGTTTGGTCTGAAGCACGCCGGTGACTACGCTCTGACTATTTATAATATTCAGGGTCGTGTCGTCGATACCTACAGCGGCAACGTTGACGGTGCTGGCTTCGTCGAAATCGAATGGGATGCCTCGAACCTCGCCAGTGGTGTGTACTTCTACAGACTCACTGCTGACAACTTCTCGAGCGTCAAGAAGATGGTTCTGCTGAAGTAATGTACTTCAGGAGTTCGACCATATGATAAGAAGGCCCCTCAATTGAGGGGCCTTCTTGCTTTTGGTCAACGGGGGAGAGGCTCTTACACAAGCGGCCGGCTGGCGCAGTCTATCAACTCCACTAGCGCGCGGACCTTAAACGGCCGGCTCACGAGCCCATCGACGCGCATATGCTCCGAGAGACCTGGGACATCCTCGTCGGTATACGAGGAGCTCACCAAAACGGTCAGTAGCGACGGGTACCGGATCTGGATCCTGCGCACCAGATCGCGGTCGGCATCGGTGTCCTCGAAGCGAGTCACCAGGACGTCAAACTCGCCGCGTTCCAGTTCCTCAAGGGCACCGGCCCCGTCGGCAACCGAAAAGGGCAGGTAATTCTTGTACGTGAGGGCCCGGGAGAGGATGTCGCGGGACGGTTCATCCTGGAGATTCAGGAGCACTTTGCACATATGCCGGGGCTGGCCTGTCCCCCCACGCGCGGCGAGGGCATTGTCAACCATCGCCTCCAGCTGGGAGATACGAAAGGGCTTGGCCAGGAAGCCGTCGGGCGACGCCTCCGCGACCATTTCCGGTTCGGCCACGCCGGTGATAAACAGTACCGGCATGTCCGGGAAATGGCGCCGTACCCGTTTCAACAACGAGATACCGTCGACATTCGGCATTTTCACGTCGGTGATCATGAGATCAAAGCCGGAGTCGGTTTCGGGGCCGAGTAGTTCCAGAGCCCGAATACCGTCGTCCGCCGCCACAACCTCGTGGCCGAAACTGGTCAGGGTGTCGGTAAGCAGTGATAGCAGATTCGGGTCGTCATCGACCACCAGAATCTTCCCCTTTTGGTCTGACAAATCTACCCCCTTACGATCTTAAGGATCGCAGTAGTTCTATCCTCCAGGATCTTTTTGTTATCAGCTTCCACATTGAGGCGGAGCAGCGGCTCGGTGTTGGACGGTCTGAGATTGAACCAGTAGTCCCCGTACTGGACCGTCAAACCGTCGATCTCGTCCTGCTCTCCGTCGGCAAAGGCCGTTTTGACTGCGGCGATAGTGTCCGGAATAGACCTCACCCGCGTATTGATTTCGCCGGAGCGGACGAACGGGTCGAGTTCAGCCACGAGTTCATCCAGGGGTTTGCCCTCCATGGAGAGCAACTCCAGGCAGACCAGGAAGGCAATGAGCCCGGAATCGGCGAACCAGAAGTCTCGGAAATAGAAATGCCCGGAGTGTTCACCGCCGAAAATCGCATTATGCTTTTTCATCAGCGGCTTGATCAGCGCGTGACCGACCCGGGTGCGGATAGCTTTGCCGCCGGATTTTTCTATCAGGCGCGGCACGGCGCGGGAGCATATGAGGTTGTAGAGCACCGTCTCGCCGGGAAACTTGGTCAGGAGGGATTTAGCCACGAGGGCTGTCACCATGTCACCGCCGAGTTGCCGGCCGTTTTTGTCCACCAGGAACATGCGGTCGGCATCGCCGTCGAAAGCCACGCCAAAGTCGGCTCCCACTTCCTTGATCTTATTCTGAAGGTCAACGAGGTTTTCCAGTTCGATAGGGGAGGCCGGGTGGTTCGGAAAGGTACCGTCGAGTTCGAAAAAGAGCCTGGTGAAATTGCCCGGCAGTTTTTCCAGCACGGGGGGGAGGGTGGCGCCGGCCATGCCGTTGCCGGCATCCAGCACGATAGTGTACGGCTTGATTTTATTGGCATCGATGAATGACAGGCAGTAGGCGGCGTACTCCTTCGCGATATCCTTGCGCACCGTCATCCCCCGGGTGGGAGATTTCTCCGCCTTGTTTCCGTCCTGAATGAGTTTCGAAATCTGCGTGAGGCCGTCGGAGCCGGACAGCGGGACGGCATTCTCCCGGCAGATCTTAAACCCGTTGTATTCTTTGGGATTGTGGCTGGCGGTGATCATCACGCCGCCGTCGTAGCCAAAATTACCCACCGCAAAATAGAGTCCATCGGTAGAGGTCAGACCCAGATCGACCACGTCCACGCCACCGTCGTTTATCCCCCGTATCAGGTTGGCGGCCATGTCGTCGGATGACACCCGCATGTCGCGGCCGACCGCGATTGTTTTGGCTTTCAGAAAGGAGGTAAGGGCGAAACCGATTTCATAGGCTACTTCGCCGGTGAGCTGATCGGGGACGGTACCCCTGACATCGTAGGCTTTGAAGATGGTTGGATCTATTGTCATTGTTCATTCCCTGGTAGTGACATGTTCGGTTCAACCTCCCCCGTGGCATAGTGTTACAGTTCTAACAGAGGTAACGGGAAATGGTTGCAAAATCAAGCATAACTTTGCCGGTCTGGGGCGGGACGACAGGGCCTGTCCACGATAGCCGTTTGACCGTGCAGGTTTATCGCAATCGGGCCAGGGGACGGGTCAGGCAGGTCGGGCCGCCGGCCCCCTTGCGCGAGATCTCGACGCCGTCATAAGTCGTGACCCCGGCCCCCGCCTTCTCGAGGCGCGACTGTGTGATTGGGTTTCCGGAGAGCATCAGGCACTGCCGCGGCCCAAGTGCAAGAACATTGCAGGCCATGGACTCATACTCATTGTCGGGCACCTCCACCAGACGGATACCCCGCTCGAGCAGCATCATGCGAAACGGAACCGGCATCAGGCGGGAATAGACCACCGCCAGGTCAACGTCAATGGGGCTGATGAACGACATAAGATGCAGGACATCCGACGGTCCGTTCCAGTGGGGGAGGGGCACCGTAATGACGTTTTTGACCAACTCCCGCGTCAGGTCGGTCAACTGGCGAATGCCCTCGGCATTGGTTCGATAGCCGAGCCCCACCACGATGGTTTGTTCGTCCAGCCAGATGATATCGCCGCCTTCCACCGTCCCCGGGTCGGTGATCGCGCCCAGGATGGGGATATCCAATTGCTCCAGTGACTCTCGGGCTTCTGCCGGTTCTCCGCGGCGAGCTTCCTTGCCCATGTTACACAGGATGATACCCCGGTTGGTGGTGAGCATAGTATCCCGAACGTATATCGAGTCAATGCCCGGTGAGTCAGTCGGTGGCAGGAAGCGGATGTTCGTGGTGCTCTGCGCAATACTCTCCACGAAGCAATCATACTCTTTGATCGCCCGGTCGTAGTCGGGGCAGTCGGTGTAGTTGAGGGCGCGCCACTGATCGTTGAGAACGGCCTGAGAAACAAAGGCATCACGGGCGTGACGCAGGATGATTGTATTTAGTGTGCCCGTGTCGGACTGGAACGTCGTGTGATCGGTCATGGCAGCATGCCCCTGTTGACCGGGGCGCTCAGCCGCGCCGGGCGGTTAGTGTGTAGGATAACGGCAGACTGATCCTCTGTCGCTCAAAGTTGGCAAAGACGGCCGAGATGTCGTGTTCATACTCACGGAAGTGTTTGATGCTGAGGCCGTGATCGAGACAGCCCTGAATGATGTCGCACAGTTTGTGATGAAACCAGTACATCGGGGCCGACTTGTATTGCGAGTGACCGTAGTAGTCAAGACCGGAGACATCGACGAAGGGTTTCTCCCGGAAGTATGATTCCTTGAGTTGCGGCGGAATCATCGGGTCGTCCTCGTCGAACATGTCCAGCAAAGGGTGCATTTCGTATATCGCCAGCCAGCCTCCGGGTTTCAGGAGGCGGACGACCGTACCGAAGAAGTCATCTATTCGCGGCATCCATCCGAGAGCGCCGACCGTAATCATGGTCAGGTCAAACTGCCCGTCGTAAGTCGCGGGGATGTCGTAGATGTCGTGGCGATGGAACTCGCAGTCGAGCCCGGCGGCCTTGGAGAGAGTGCGCGCCTGCTCGACGAAGCCGTCGGAGATGTCAATTCCCACGCACCGGCCGGCCCCGAGGTTCTTGACAGAGAGCAGTTCTCGTCCGTTGTTGCAGCAGAGATGCACCACCGCTTTGCTTTCGAGACCGATAGCCTTTAGCTGCTCGGTTGCCACCCGGTCCAGTCGATTGTACCCGGGCTGGCGAAAGGCTGCCAAGAGTTCCTCGAAGTTCTGTTTTTGGTGCAGGGGTGCGGCCTCGTTCCAGGCGGCGCGGTTGGCGGCCGTATACTCGGATCTTTGCATGGATGTCCTCAGGATTTACAACTCGTTGACGAGAGATTGCTCACTCATAACATAGCAATAAAAGACTGCCGTGCCAAGAGGCTTAGAGATTAAACCAGGTTCTGATCAGGGCGGGGATGTCCAGGAGCAGCACTGCGGAAACCACTACCACCGCCATAAGCACCCAGCGCACAAACCCTGCTCCCCGTTTGACGGCGGTTCGGGCACCTATCCAGGCTCCGCTCATGTTGCCGATGGCCATGATCAGCCCGACACTCCAGACTACCTGGTCGTTGGCTACGAAGATGGCAAGCGCAAAGGCCGTGAACAGCAGGATAATGAACAGCTTGATGGCATTGCCTCGGACGAGGTCAAAACCGGCGCCAAGAACCAGCCCGGCCAGGAGAAACACGCCCACCCCCGCCTGAATGAAGCCGCCGTGGATACCAATGGCAAAAAACACCAGCATCTGCATGATTCCCGGGCGTTTCGAGGTCAGCTCGGTTTGACCTTCCAACCAGCGTTTGGGACGTATGATCATGACTACCAGCATGATAACCATAACCGCCCCGATCACCCGCCGCATCGTCTGCTCATCGAGATTGACCGCGATCTGGGCGCCGACAATGGCTCCCAGGATGGTCGGGATGGCCAGAATCCAGGCTTTTCGCCAGTCCAGGACGCCGGCCCGGTGAAATCGCCAGACGCCCACCGTATTTTGCAGCATGATAGCCACCCGGTTGGTTCCGTTGGCGATGTTAGCGGGAAGACCAAGAAAGATGAGAAGCGGCAGGGATATCAGCGATCCGCTACCGGCCAGCGTATTGATGAAGCCGCAGGCAAAACCGGCAGCTATGACCATTATGTACTGATACCACTCCAACCGTAAGCTTCCTTCCTTACCGATCTCTGCGAGTTCGGGTTGACGGAAAATACACGTTTTCCGCTGATTCACAACCAAATCCAGTACCACGGGCTGCATTTGTTGACGGACGCAGGCTATCGAGCGTCCCAACGGTTTGCTTCAAGATGAAACGCCGGCGGGATCCCAACGCGATTCTAAACGACATTCGATATTGGATGATATGCTCCAGAATATGGTGACAGTCCCACAGTCTGGACCGGCGCGTACACCGGACGGGAAGACTGCAGGTATGTGTCCTGTTGGCGGGTAATGACTTACCGGCATTCAATTCAGACTAATTTGGACTCGATTATCTGGTATGAGATTTGCAATAGTCCGGGTAAGGGTATACAGATGGAGGAATCGAGTATGTTTCGACGTGTCGTGAATGAGGAACACGGCGTCGGACTGGTCGAGGTGCTCGCCAGCATGTTCGTGCTGACAGTCGGGCTCCTGGGGCTTGCGCCGATGCTGATCATGTCCGTGGAAGGCAACTGCGTCTCACGGGACAATACCGTTGCCGCGGGGCTGGCCAAAGAGAAAATCGAGTACTACGAGTCGCTGGAGACAATGCCGGCGCTGCCGTACCTCGAACAGGAGGACGGCCTTGCCAGCGCTTTCACCCGGGTGACCCGAATCGATGATATTTCCACAGATTCAACAATTCCGGATGGTGTTTACCTGGTTGATGTGAATGTCGGTTGGACCGACCATCAGGAGATCCAGCGGCAAACGTCCATCACAACGTTTATTCTCAAAGACTAATTGGCCTGGTGGTGTTGATATGAAAACGACAAGATACAATAAGGGATATACGATCGTCGAGATGTTGATCGCGCTGCTGATTACCGGCCTGATAGCATCGGCCGGCTTCGAATTCTACATTTCCGTGCACAACCAGACGATGGCGCAGGAAGACATTTCGGATATGCAGCAGAACTCGCGAGCCAGTTTGTATGAAATCGGCAGAACACTGCGCATGGCCGGGTACAAAGTGGGTACTCATGCACCGTATGAGATACTTGATGACACGCTGAGAGTATTTATGAGGGGTACCCAGCCGGTTGACACCGTCACGTATTTCCTCGCACGTGATACGCGGACCAGTATGGTGGAGGGGGAGGAGAGTCAGCCGGTGTATCGCCTGATGAAAAAGACAAACAGCCTGGACGCTCAGGCGTTCACGGACATGATAGAGAGTGTGTCTTACACGGTCGTCAATCCGACCACAATAGAAGTATCGCTGCGGGTTCGGGCAACCAGATCGGATGAAGACTTTACCAGCAACGACGGGTATCGCGAGTTTACGGCTACGGAGCGCGTCAAACTTCGCAACCTCGGCATTTGACAGGGGAACAGGTATGATGAGAAAGCTTAACTCGCAGAAAGGCGGCGCCCTGTTGATTTCGCTGTTGCTGATCGGCATGCTTGCGCTGCTGGGAACGCTGGCGGTTGAAAACGCCACGACCGACGTGGATTTGTCGTACAATCAGTCCCATTGTGAAGAGGCGTTTTACATAGCCGAGGCCGGTGCCCGACGGGCTGTGGCCGAGCTGCAGAACACTCCGGGCTGGGATTCCGGGTATGCCGGCCTGAGTCTGGGCGGCGGTACCTACGATGTCTCCGTGACTGACAGTTCGGCGAATCCTGCCCTGGATGACACGGTGATTATCGTTTCCACCGGCACCACCTTCGGAGGCAATTCGACTATTGAATTGACTATCGTGCCGGAGGAAAGCCGTCCGTTCCGTTACGCCATGTTCGCGGACAACACCGTGGATATTCGCAACGGCATGGTCACGGATTCGTATTGCAGCGATTCGGGAGGGTATGCCCTGACGAACGTTACTTCGGGCGGCGATGTTGGGTCCAATGGTATCATTGGTGTCAAAAACGGCGCCCTGGTCGGCGGCGACGTGATGACGTCACTCGACGGCGGACTGGATATCCATAGTTCAGCAACCGTGACCGGGGATACGTCGAGCACCGCGCCCGAACAGGAACTGGAGGAGATCCCGGCAGCCGAGTATGCCTGGGCGGAGGCTACCAGCATAGCCGGCACGGGAATCACCGGCAGCTACTCGTACGATCCGGCGACCGATGCTTTCATCAGCTCCGGAACGGCCGTTTTGTCGTCGGGTGTATACTTCTTCTCCAGCGTTATTCTGAAAAACAGCGCCTCGCTGCAGGTTGCTCCCGGGGCCAGCGTGACGATTTACGTGACCGGCGACGTGGAAATCAAAAACTCCGCGGAGGTGAATCCGGGGGGTGCGCCGGGCGATTTGATGATTTATTCCCAGGGTGATTTCGTCCTCAAGAACAGCGGCGATATAT
>JAHIVM010000433.1 GCA_018816665.1 Candidatus Zixiibacteriota bacterium | reverse complement strand
TGGGGGCCGAGTGCGTACTTCCCCTATGTGTCTGATTTGGACATTGTCAGCGGCGTGTGGAACAAATCCGTGTTGTACTCCGCAGGACCGTGGATTATCGGAAAAGTCAACGGAGACATTAGATACTCGCTCGCAGAGTTCTTCAGCACGTACACACCGGGTCCGATGTGCGGAACCGAATCGTGCCCTTACGATACATCCTCTCGCGTGTTCAAACTCTACCGCGACAGCCTGGAGACAAATCCAAACTACGACTACGCCAACTGGCCAGTCGCGTTGGGTGCGCCGGTCGACGGACTGGGGCGGCCTCTGATGATCGGCGACCAGACGCTCTGGTGCGTCTACAACGATGCGGATACCGCCAATCGAGACGTGTACAAGGCCAGCGAGGAACCTCTCGGACTGGAGATCCAGCAGACGGTGTGGGCAACTGACGAGCCCGGCGATTACGTCCTGCCCGGACCGACCGTCATTGCGGTAGAGCAGAGCGGCAGTTCCAGGATCGACATAACTATTGATATTGTGGACACGGCGGTGTTGACGGGTCACGACTACCTGATGGTCACGGACAGTGTTGTGGGCGATGGGGTTCGATGGAGTTTGTTTGACCAGACGTCGGGGACGTATCCAGTGGCTGATCGTCCGTTCACGTTTCCCGCTGTGGACACAATCAGCGTGGATGGCTTCAGAATCAGTATCACGCTCGCGCTTGTGGGCCGATCCTGGTCCTATACAAGCGCCGATCCACCCAATGTCGCACCGGGGCCGCTGCCTGGACCCGGCAATGAGCGGTGGTTTACCGGCGAGGGTGATCTGGAGTTGTTGGAAGGAGGTGTCGGACTGGCTCACAACTTCTATGGCTCAGATCTACCCATGGAAGAAATCACACCGGTCGAAATCCGGTGGCGACCGTGGGCGAGTTACACCGATCTCAACGAGGACGGTTTCCTGACGCCGGGCGAGCCTTATGTGGTTGATGATACGGGCCTGACTCAACTCGCATATGCCTACACTCGTTATTGGGACGCCACGTCGTTCACGGGACTCCGTCGCGTACCGTTCACGGCCTGGGATGTCAGCGATAGTCTGAATCCGAGACAGCTCAATGTGGTCCTAAGAGACCGGGACGAAAACGGACAATGGGACCTGCACTACCCATCGGATGGCACTCCTCCGGGAGATACGGTTCTGCCCAACAATGGCGACATGAGATTCAACTACCTGTGGATCGCTGCTTCCGACTACGATTCGACCGGCAATGCCTACGGCGATGGCCTGGGCGATCCGCCCGGTTTCTTTGAGGGAGATGGCCGTAGTCTTGACGGTATGTGGGCGTTATGGCTGGGCGACAATGGCACGGGAGGTCAGCTTGCGGAGGAAGGTACTCTGAGCCTCGGTACTGATCTGAGCATGCCTCCGGACACTATCAGGTTCACCGCCATGAAACCCGAGGTACGGACTACAGGTCCGGACGGCGTGTCAGTGTATCTGAAGTACAGATTGTACAACAGAGGTGGCAACACTATCGATAGCTGCTACTTTGCTCTGTGGGCAGATCCAGACCTGGGCAATAGCGCTGACGATCTCTGCGGTTGTGACTCGCTGGGGAGTTCCTTCTACTGCTACAACGAAACCAACTCCGACCTGGTGTACAGCACAGCTCCTCCGGCCCTGGGATTCAGGTTCTTACACGGTCCCGTAGTACCTTCGACGGGTGACACCGCCGTTTTCGACGGTCACACCCTGGCAGACTTCCGCAATCTCCCTATGACGTCGTACATAACGTTATTCCACGGGGCGGACCCGGAGAGTCCGGCTCAGGCCTGGAATCTCGTAACCCGGGGGATAAAGGCTTACGGGCCCGATCCAATCATCTACGACGGCGATACGCTCATGTTCGATCATAGCGGCGACCCCGTCTCCGGTACGGGACATCTCGACCAATACTCAGATGATCGCCGTCAAATCGGTGCGTGCGGCCCGTTCCACATGAATCCGGGCGACAGCCAGTATGTCCTGATCAAGATGTCGGTGGGCAAGGGGACGGACAACCTGAGCTCAATTACGGTTCTGAAAGAGATTCTCAACGATACGCTGGAGATTCCCACGGGTGTCGACGACGAGGTGCCGTCGACACTGCCTGACGAATTCCGGGTGGGCCAGAACTATCCGAACCCGTTTAACCCCTCGACCGTGATAGAATTTGATCTGCCGTCGAAGTCAAAAGTCACGGTGAGCGTATTCAACGTACTTGGCCGGCGAGTAGCGACGTTGCTAAACGAAGAGCGTCCGGCGGGAAGCGGCAGCATAGTTTGGGACGGCACCAACGACGGGGGCGAGGCCGTCGCCTCGGGCGTGTATTTCTACCGGGTTCGGGCCGGCGAGCAGACGATTGCCAAAAAGATGATGCTGCTGAAGTAAGCCGATGGGCGGCTTGAGCATAAATAGCGCGAAAAGCTATTGCCTTTTTAGAACTATGGGCTATATTGGGCCTCGACGATCTTTCGGGGTGAGGTGAAAATCCTCGACCGGCGGTGAAAGCCCGCGAGCTGGCAGTTTTGCCGGCAGAACCTGTGTAATTCAGGTGCCGACGGTTACAGTCCGGATGAGAGAAGGATGGTCAGGTATACGTATATACGTACGGCCTAGTGCTGCCTTCATACCCCGATATCAGTCAGGGGTATTTTTTTATGGCCGAAGCGGCTGACAGGACTTTTATGCAGCGGGCCCTCGCGCTCGCCGAACGTGCCCGGGGTAACACCAAGCCCAACCCTATGGTGGGGGCTGTGGTGGTGCGGAACGGCAACGTTGTCGGTGAAGGATATCACCATCGAGCCGGCACCGATCACGCGGAAGTTCTGGCCCTGAAGCAGGCGGGCAAAAAGGCCGCCGGGGCCACTATCTACGTCACCCTGGAGCCCTGCTGCCATGTTGGCAACACCCCGCCCTGCACCAACGCCCTTATCGCGGCCGGCATCAAACGGGTGGTCATTCCCAATTCCGATCCCGATCCCAGAGTCAAGGGCCGTGGTATCCGTGTCCTTCGAAAGGCGGGTATCCAGGTCGACTCGGGAGTTCTAAGGCGCGAAGCCGAACGTCTCAACGATATCTACTTCGGGTTCAAGCGAAACAACCGCCCCTATGTTATTCTCAAGTCTGCTCAATCGCTTGACGGCCGCATTGCAACCGCCGGGGGTGATTCGAAATGGATCACCGGTCCGGAAGCCCGCAAGATCGGGCATGAGTACCGTCGCGATGTCGACGGTATCGTCGTAGGCATGGGGACAGTCCGGGCCGACAATCCATCACTGACCGTTCGCCACGTCAGGGGCGCCAACCCCTACCGCATTATTGCGACTACATCGGGGCGATTTCCCCGCCGATGCAATCTCCTGCAGCAGAACCAGGACTTCAGGACCATAGTGGCAACAACCGGCCCGGTCATCGAAAAGCTGTCGCGGCGCAAAAACGCCGGGGGGCTGATATTCTGGGAAGTGGGGGTGGAGCGGGACGGCCTTCTTAGCGTGGCCGACATTGTCGCGCGCGCCGGCGAATTTGGACTGCAATCGCTGCTCGTTGAAGGTGGAGCGGCTCTGGCCACCTCGTTCTGGAAAGCCCAACTGGTTGACAAGTACCTGGCGTTCATAGCGCCCCGGATTATCGGCGACGGTCGGGCGGCTGTTGGTGAGCTGGAAATCAGAAAAGTAGCCGGCGCGATCAAACTCGCCCGCCCTGAAATAGAACCCTGCGGCGCAGACTTTCTGTACACCGCCTATCCCGAATTTGAGAGGCAGTAATGTTTACGGGTTTGATTGAAACCACCGGACGCATCAGCGCTCTCGCATCGCGCGGCAACTACCGAGTTCTCACCGTTTCCAGCACGCTGCCGTCGAGCGAGATTGCTATCGGTGAGTCCATCGCCTGCGACGGCGCCTGCCTGACCGTAGTGGCTGTCAAAGATGCCAGTTTCGTGGTGGAGGCTTCTCAGGAAACGCTGGAACGAACCATCGTAGGCACCTATCGCACCGGCGCCGTGCTCAATCTGGAACGGGCCTTGCAGGTAGGCAGCCGGCTGGGCGGGCATTTTGTGTCCGGACACGTTGATACAATCGGCAAGGTAGAATCGCTCAAGCGAATCGGGGAGTCGCTCGAACTGGTAGTCGGTTTTGCAACCCGCTTTGACTATCTGGTTATCGAAAAAGGCTCCATCGCGATCAACGGTGTCTCACTGACCATCAACACCTGTCAGCCGGGCCGACTGGCCGTGAATCTGATTCCCCACACGGCAGGGGAGACCACGCTGGACAGTTTGGCGGGCGGTGCAGGAGTTAATCTGGAATTCGACCTGATCGGCAAATATGTAGCGAAAATGACTAAGGCTGGCGCTGTCTCAGGCGTCACCGTTGACCTGTTAAAAGAAAGTGGATGGTAATATGGATCCCGACATTAAATTCAATACCATACCGGAAGCAATTGAGGATATACGCCAGGGCAAATGGATTATCGTTGCCGATGATGAGGATCGCGAAAACGAAGGTGATCTCATCATGGCCGCAGAAGCCGTCACGCCCGAGGCAATCAACTTTTTCGCCAGATACGGGCGCGGCCTGATCTGTGCTCCGATGACCGACGAGTACCTCGAACGGTTGCAACTGGAACAGATGGTCAGCAAAAACACCGCTCCTCTGGGCACGCGGTTCACCGTATCGGTGGATTCCATTCGCGGAACGACCACCGGTATCTCCGCCCATGACCGGGCTATTACCATCAAAAGCCTGACCGATGACAAAACGTTGCCCGAGGATCTGGGCCGCCCCGGTCACGTGTTCCCTCTCAAATCGGTGAAGGGCGGTGTGTTGAGCCGGGCCGGACATACGGAAGCATCAACCGACCTGGCCCGCCTGGCGGGTTTCAAGCCGATCGGTGTACTGTGCGAGATCATGGACGATGACGGTTCCATGGCGCGGGTTCCGCGCCTGGCGAAATTCGCAAAGGACTTTGGTCTGAAGATGATCACGGTGCGGGATCTGATTGCTTATCGTCACCGCACCGAAAAGCTGATCGAGCGCATAACCACGGCCGAGTTGCCGACCGAATCGGGACACTGGGTCTGTCATATGTATACTTCAGAAATCGATCATCAGAACCACATGGCTTTGGTGAAAGGGCAGGTGGACGGACAGAAGGACGTTCTGGTGCGGGTGCACTCGCAGTGTCTCACCGGCGATGTTTTCGGGTCCTGTCGTTGCGACTGCGGTGGCCAGCTCCATGAGGCCATGCGCCAGATCCAGGCGGAAGGCCGGGGCGTGATCCTGTATATGCGTCAGGAAGGACGCGGTATCGGCCTGGCCAACAAAATCAAGGCCTACCACCTGCAGGACAACGGTCGCGACACGGTTGAAGCCAACGAGGATCTGGGATTCAAGGCCGACCTGCGCGATTACGGCGTGGGAGCGCAGATTCTGGCGGACCTGGGCCTGTCGTCGATCCGTATTCTGACCAACAACCCCAAGAAAGTTGTAGGTCTGAAAGGGTATGGGTTGGAGATTACCGAGCGCGTGCAACTCCAGGCCGGGGAATCCGAGTTCAACCACAAGTACCTGGAGACCAAGCGGGACAAGATGGGTCATATACTGAAACTGAAGCAAGGGTGAGGATACAATGGGCGTAAAACGACTAGAAGGTAAGCTGGATGCCTCCGGCCTGAAATGCGGCATGGTGGTTAGCAGGTTCAACGAATTCCTGACCGAGAAACTGTTCGGCGGAGCACTCGACTGTTTGATTCGTCACGGGGCAGCGGAAGACGATCAGACGGTAGCGTATGTCCCCGGCGCCTTTGAGATTCCGTATGCGGCTGCCCGCATGGTAAAATCGGGCAAGTATGATGCCGTGATTTGTCTGGGCGTGGCTATTCGCGGTCACACACCGCATTTTGACTACATTGCCTCGGAGGCTTCCAAGGGTATAGCTAAGCTCGGTATGGAAGGCGAAACACCAGTCATTTACGGTTTGATTACCGCCGATACGCTGGAACAGGCCATCGAACGCGCGGGCACCAAGGCCGGTAACAAGGGTTGGGATGCTGCCCAGGCAGCCATTGAGATGGTTTCCCTGTACAAGGTGATTAGTTGACCATGAGTGAATCCCCCCGCAGCAGGGCTCGCGAGCTGGTGTTAAAGGGGCTGTACGCCGAGGAAGTGGGGGACATCCCGCACGACGAAGTCCTGGCTCGCATTATTGTGGCCGATGATTTGAGCCAGCTGGCCCTGGAATTTGCCCGTACGCTGTACGCTCAGGTTCGAGAGAATCGGGCCTGGGCCGATGAGCATATTTCTCAGTTGGCCCGCAATTGGGATCTTGATCGGATTGCCGCAATCGATCGCAACATACTGCGCATGGCCATGGTCGAGCTGAAAGTGATGGTTGATGTACCGGTCAAGGTCGTGTTGAACGAGGCTATTGAACTGGCAAAACGCTACTCCACGGCCGAATCATCCGCTTTTGTCAACGGCATCCTCGATTCCTTCGTCAAAAGCTCCGAAGAATGCCCGGGTTCCTGAATACCCGTTACTGCTTAGTGCAAAACGGGTTGGAGTTGACGTCCAAACGTTGTATATTGCCAGCTTTTGGAGCAGTGCCGGTCGGCCGACGGTCGACCGGGAAGGGTCAGCGGAGGACGTCAGCGCGTGAAATTCCTGCCTGAGGACATATCGCAACAGATCGACCGGACCAACGCTATCATGGCGTTTGGCGTCTGGCTGGTCGCGATTGTCGTATACTCCCTCACCAAAGCCCCCACGCTTTCCTTCTGGGATTGCGGCGAGTTCATCGCCACCGGGTATATCCTGGGGATACCCCACCCGCCGGGGACGCCGCTGTATGTCATGGTCGCGCGGATATTCTCGATCATTCCGTTCGTCGGCGACATCGCGGCCCGCATTAATTTTCTCTCCGCCGTGTGTTCGTCGATGTCGGCGCTTTTCGCCTATCTGGCGGCCGTTCGCATCCTCCGTCATGTGTTCCCGATCGACGGCACCCGGTATCGCAGTATTCTCATCTATGCCGGGGGCGCATCCGGCGCCCTGATCATGGCGCTCAGTAGAACCAACTGGAATAATTCGGTGGAGGCGGAAGTCTACGGGATGGCCATGATGCTCACCATGGGCATCCTCTGGCTGACCATGATCTACTTCGACAACCGGGGGAAGGCTCTGGCGGATCGAGTCCTGCTGTTGGCCGTGTATCTGGCCTTTCTGGGGATCGGCGTGCACATGACGGTGTTCATGATTCTGCCGGTGGCCATGATCGTGTTCATCCTTAAGAAGGACACTCCTGCCAGTTACTGGTTTCTGCTTGGAGTATTCTTTTTGTTCGAGTTGTACTTGATATTCGCCTTGTCGTCGCGCCCCGACGAAATCCCGTTTTACGTTCCGCTCGTTATCGTGACGATCATGTACGCTTTTTATGTCCTGTCGCAGGAAAAAGTCAGACCGATCTCACTTCTCATAGGCGGCGGTTTCCTGGTGTCGTCTGCGGCCGCACTCGGACCCTGGCTGGAAGCCGCCGGAACGATTCTGCACTACGTTGGTATGGCGGCCTTTGCCGGGTTGGTTCTGATCGCGATCTGGATTGTTCTCGCGGGACGTTTCGCCTTTGAATTGAAACCGTGGATGGACGCGCAGGCCCGGACGGCGGCGTATTTCGTTCTGACAGCCCTCGTGATGGTGATTCTGCTGGTCGGCAATGTGCGCGGGTATGCCGCTTTTCTGGGCATAAGCGCCCTCGTGTTTGTGGCGGTAGCCGCGCTGGTATGGCGACAGGTTCGTCTGCCCGTGTTGTTACCCCTGGCCGCGATCTCCGTGATAGTCCTCGGCGTGAGAGAGTACGCCTACGGAACGCTGGCGGCTGTCATCGTGGGGGTGCTGGGGTATACGATCACCCGTCGCAAAGAATGGCTGATGGCGGTCATGATTGCCGTTGTCGCCGCCCTGGGATTTTCGGTGCACACGTTTGTGCCGATTCGCTCCGCACAACAACCGTATATCAATGAAAACAACCCGTCGCAGTCCCTTGATGCGACCATCAACTTCCTCGAACGCAAACAATACGGTTCCATGGGGATGGTGGAGCGCATGTTTACGCGACGGGCGGAATGGGTCAATCAGTTCGGTACTCACTCGCGCATGGGATTCTGGGGCTTTTTCCAGGAGCAGTATGGTGTCTCCGGTCCCGCCTTCCTGCTCGTGTTTATCCTCGGGGTGTTTGGCCTATGGGAGATATGCCGACGAAGACCAGAGGTAGGCCTGCCGCTTGTGATCCTCCTGTTGCTGTGTTCGGTGGGATTGATTTTGTATATGAACTTTGCCGACGGAACCCGACGACTGGCCAGCGGCGGCGACTACCTGGAAGTACGCGATCGTGATTACTTTTTTACGCCCGCCTACATGATTTTCGGTCTGGCTATCGGCTTTGGTGTGGCGGGATTTATCCAGTATGTACGGGAGTCTATTGCGAATTTCTCGGCCGGACCCCGAAGGATTGTGTTAGGCGGTCTGCTGGTGCTGTTCCTGCTGCCGGTGTACAGCCTGGCCAACAACTACTACTACTGTGATCGATCCCGCAACTATATGCCCTATGACTATGCCTGGAATCTGTTGATATCCGCCGACGAAAACGCGGTGCTGTTCACTAACGGTGATAACGACACGTTCCCGCTGTGGTGTCTGCAGGAAGTGTACGGGGTGCGCAAGGATGTTCGGGTGGTCAACCTGTCGCTGGCCAATACCGATTGGTACATCAAGCAGATACGCGACAACATGGGCTTGCATCTGCCGCTGAACGATTCTCAAATCGATGAAATGCGACCCTATCGAGTGCCGGACGGTCGTCGCTTCCGGGTGCAGGATCAGGTCGTGGATGCCGTGGTGAAGTTCAACTTCGGCCGGGTCCCGATCAACTTTGCGCTGACCTGCAGCGGCTCGGTCCGTCAGATCGCCGGCCACAATATCGATTCACTTCTGGAAATGAGCGCCATGATGTTCCGGTTGACTACGAAGGCCTCTCCCGGCATGCGTATCGATGTTGACAGGACCCTGGAGTATTTCACCTCGCCGGAGTACTTCAAATTCCGAGGCCTCGACGATGCCTCGATCTACAAGAGTGAAACTGCCACACGACTCTCAGCCAACGTGGCCAATTCTTTCCTCGTCCTGGCTGACGCCCTGCAGCGCGAGGGCAAAGTGGAGCAGGCTACCGGCCTCCTGCGCCATGTGGCCAGCAAAGTTCCTTTTGCCACGAGTCCGGTGCAGACCGTGCTGCAGCTGCTCGCCGATCAGGGCAGACCGGAGGAAGTACAGACCATTCTCGAAAGCAACCAGTTCGTGGACAGGCGCTTCATGCGTGTCATGCTCGCCCGGGCGTACCGGGCCCGAGGAGACCGTGATACCGCCCGGTCGTTGTTGACTCAGCTACTTGACGACGAGCCGGACTATCGTGCTGCACTGGACGAGTTGATGACGCTCAACGTCCAGGCGCGCGACGTCAACGGCATGCTGGATGCCCTGAACTCGTGGTTGGCCGACAACCCGTACGACCGCGAGATACGGAAGGTGCTCGACGATTTGCAGGCACAGATCGACAAGCTGGGGGATTCGGCCGACCAATCGGGGGACACCCCGTGAACATCCTGGCGCTCAACTGGAACGACCTCAAAAACCCGTTTGCCGGCGGGGCCGAAGTCCATCTCGAAGAATTGCTCCGTCGGCTGGTATCCTACGGCCATTCAGTCACCCTGCTCTGTTCGGGGTGGGCGGACTGTGCACCAGAGGAGACGATTGAAGGTGTCCGTATCGTGCGCTGCGGCAACCGGTACAATTTCAATCTGGTTGCGCCCTTCCGGCTGAAAAAACTTGTGACCGACGAGTCCCATGACATTCTGGTTGAAGACATAAATAAGATACCGTTTTATACGCCGCTCTTTGTCAAAATGAAGCGGTTGGTGGTGATACCTCACCTGTTTGCGACCACCGTCTTTCAGGAAGTCAACGTGGTGCTGGGTACCTATGTGTACCTGGCCGAAAAGCCTCTTGTCCCCATGTATCGCGGTGATCGGTTCAATGTCATATCCGAATCGACGGCCGATGATATCGTGGCCCGGGGGGTACCGCGCGAAGATGTTTCGGTCATCCACTGCGGTATTGATCGAGGAGTATATTCGCACGATCCGTCGGTACCCAAGTACGAGCAACCAACCATCCTGTATCTTGGTAGAATAAAGAAGTATAAATCCGTGCAGCACGTGATTCAGGCGCTGCCGAAAGTCCGTCGGGCTGTGCCCGATGTCCGTATGATGGTGGTGGGAGCGGGTGACTATCTCGAACCGCTTCGTACACTCGCCGGTGAACTGGGGTTGCGGGACGTGGTTGAGTTCCCCGGTTTTGTCTCGCAGGAGAACAAGGTCGAACGGATGCGTCGGTCCCACGTCTCGGTGCTGCCATCGCCCAAAGAAGGCTGGGGCCTGACCAATATCGAGGCCAATTCGACGGGGACGCCGGTTGTGGCGGCGGATTCCCCGGGACTGCGCGATTCGGTCAGGGACGGCGTGTCCGGATACCTGTACCCCTATGGCGACATTGACGCGCTTGCGGAGAAGTTGACTGCCGTGCTTGGCGATGAGACCGTACGGCGGCGCCTGGAGCAGGGGGGACTGGAATGGGCAGAGACGTTTAACTGGGATACGGCCGCCCGTGAGTTTGAGGCATTGTTGACGGACATCATGGAAAAGGGTCGATGACTACCAACCGGAAAAAACAGCTGTCGGTCGTTCTGGGGATCGTAATCTCGATTGTCATCATGGGATTGCTTTTCCGGGACATAGACTTTGTTCGGTTGGGTGATGCGCTCAAGGGGGCCAACTACTGGTGGCTCCTGCCCAACGTGGCCCTGATAATCGTGTCGATGTACCAGCGGGCGCATCGATGGAGCTTCATGATGCGGCCGATCAAGAAGGTGGCTTTCAGCCGTTTGGTGTCGGCGACCTTCATCGGCTTTATGGCCAATAATGTGCTGCCGCTCCGACTGGGGGAGTTTGTCCGGGCGTACTCGCTGGCTTATCAGGACAAGGAGATAACCAAATCGGCCTCCCTGGCGACCATCTTCGTTGAGCGCATGATTTTCGATCTGGTGGCCCTGCTGGGAATTCTGGGTGGGGTCGTATGGTGGGCCTCGATCAACTTCTCGGATGAGCTGCGGGGGGGAGTTGTGATTGCCGTCGTGTTTGCCCTGGCGGGGCTGGCCTTTGTTCTCGTCCTGGCCAAAAAACCCAACCAAACCGGCGACTTTCTGGCCCGGTATCTGTTTTTCCTTCCCGGCTCGGTGAGGGAAACCGTTCGTACCGTTGTGATTAAGTTCTCCCGCGGACTGGAGTTTGTCACCCAGGCCCGCACCGCCTCGTACGTGGCCGGGCATACTCTGCTGATCTGGCTGGTGCTGGGTGTCTCAAACTATTTTGTGTTCCTGGCATTCGGGTTTGACCTGCCGATTGACGCTTCCTATTTTCTGCTGGTGGTGGTTTCCGTATCGATTCTGGTGCCGTCGTCGCCGGGCTTTGTGGGTGTGTATCACGCCGGGACGGTGTTTGCCCTGAGCCAGTACGGCATCGGTCAGGAAGAAGCCGTCTCCATGGCCCTGGTGATGCATGCCGCTCAGTATATTCCAATTACTGTGATTGGCTTCTACCACCTGCGAAAGCAGCATCTGTCTCTGAAGCAGCTGCAGGATGATGCGGTCGAGGACATCGACTGATATCTCGCTGCCGGCTCTCCATGCTCATCCCAAATGTTCAAACTTGACTTGATTCAGACCCCCGAATACCATGTAGGAAGAGGTTATTCATGTTCAAGAAGATACTACTTGCCGTATTACTACTGGTCTTGTTGGCCGGCGTCAGCTATGTGAAGATCATGCGCGACGAGGCTCGCACCGACAATCTGTACCGTCAGGGGTATCAGAAGGGTCAGGAAACCGCGCAGGCCGGTCAGGCCGACAGCGATTCTGCGGCCGAGGTTCTGGCCGTACAAATGCAGGGCGCCCTGGAAGACTCGCTGTGGGCCCTGCGGGCTCAATATCAGGCCGAACTGGATTCGTTGACCTCAGTGGTGGGGGCGAAAAACGGTCGTATTGCCTGGTTGCAGAAGGAGCTTTCGGCGGCCCGAAATCAGCCAGCAGCATCGCAGGTAACTGCTACCAGGGCGGATAACTCCGACCGCCACAAGGAAATAGTCCAGTATTATAAAGCATCAATTAAAGATCTGCCCAGCGACCTGACCGAGTATGAACGACGAATTGCTTTGTCTGAGATACGAACGGAAACAGCCCAGAAATACGCGATAACGGTGGCCCAGCTAAATGACATTCGTAAGGACTACAACCTGGAAGACTAGCACGCAGTTGGCGATGGGAAAACGCAGAGAATTCGAGTTTGCCGAGGTACCGGTCGACCGGCTGATTCTTGAGTCTTTTGCCAACGAACGGTCTGCCTATCACTTAACTGAATCTGAAGCGACGTCAACATCGGCCCTCGACAAGTTCCGCAATCGCGTGAATTGGCATATCAACAACTCCCTGTCGGTGCGTCAGAAGCAGGTAATTCGAGCCTATTTGGCGGGCAAAAAAGAGCGCGAGATTGCCGATTTGCTGGGCGTCACCCAGCAGGTGGTGAATATTTATAAACATCGCGCTATCAAAAAGTTACACAAGATTCTTCACGCATAGGTGTATGTCAAAAAACTAGCTATTGGAGGTCCTGTGATTGCGCCTTGGAGGGGGGCAATCGCCCAAATGTTGTAAACTGGACCATCAGTTGAAGGAGGTGGTACGTACAAAGAGTAGGCAACCCTATTTTGCCGTCATTCTTTGCTTATGCATTGGTAACTAACTTTCGCGGACGATTCTGGCCTAAGCAAATAGGGAGTGTACCATGCCGAAGAGAAAAGAGACCGAAAAGTATGCGGTCCTGGGCGAGAAAGACTGCTGGCATCTTTATGGATTACAGGTGCTCACACCTGGCAAGTTTGCAACCGTTGTCGGCAGAGTTCTAAGAGGACAGTATACACTGGTTCGGCCCAAGATGCGCAATGATCGCCTCTCGACGTGACGCGATCATGTTTCAGCCTCCCTCGGCATTCTGACCCATAGTCGGTAGTATGAATGCCGCAGCAAAATTATCGGGGTCCCGAGGTAACTCGGGACCCCATTTCATTGTCTCCCAAAAAAACCTTTACAGTTGGACCTAAAAGGTCTTGATTGACGCCCGACGGGCCCCGATACCGGTGACCGATTGCCTTCCAGCCGCGTCTTTGATATGGAGTCGGCAACGGAAGACGTTTTTTGCCGAAACCGAGGGCCGGGGTCGGAGTATAAGGCCTTAACGCAGACAGAAGGTGATTTCTCGATCAGCTATGGGTATAAAACAAGCACTACTTCTCGCACTGATGGCTCTCGGGGTTGGGCTTCTGGCTAACACCGTATCCCCTGATGGTATTCCCGTCATAGGCAAGTATCGATCGCTTTCGGGCGGCAACGGTCCGGTGGTTCCGCCGACCGCCGAACCCGGTGACCCGCCGTTCATTGATATTGCCCGGGCACAGCTCGAATTCGACCTTGGCGACGTTCTGTTTATCGACGCTCGCGATGAATCGGAGTTTGCCTGCGGTACGATTCCGGGGTCGGTCAACATTCCCTTTGAGTATCTCCCCGATGACGATCTCGAGGGGTATTTTGAGTCGGTGCTGGGGAAGGACCGCAAGGATCGCCTGCTCATCACGTATTGTTCTGGTGAGGAATGTGATCTTTCGCTGCACCTGGCCCGAAATCTGCAGGATCTCGGTTATACCAACGTGGTGATATTTTTCGGCGGCTCACGCGAATGGGAGAAATACGATCTTGGGCTGGAGAGGGGACCGGAATGCGAAAACTGATCGACAGTGATGTGCTGACGATGATTTCGCGCCTCTTGATCGGAGCGATATTTGTCTATGCATCATTCTACAAGATCATCAGCCCGGGAGATTTCGCCAAATCGATATGGTATTATCACCTGTTCCCGGGTGTGACCATCAACCTTATGGCCATCGTCATCCCCTGGCTGGAGCTACTCTGCGGCCTGGCACTGATTTTCGGCGTTTGGTATCGGGGGGCGGTGATCTGGGTGAATGTGCTGCTGGTGGCGTTTGTTATCGCGCTGGCATCGACCATAGCGCGCAATCTCAGCATTGATTGCGGTTGTTTCAAGGCCGCCGAATCGGCCACCGGTTCGGCCTGGAACGCCATGACGTGGGATTTCGTATACTTGCTGTTTTCGCTCCAGATGCTGTTCAGCCGTTCCCGACGCTGGCAGCTTCAGAAGCGTTGACCTTGCCCTTGCCCTGGAGCCCCCGGCTACGGTACGATAATATGGGGCGTGATCAGGATCAACAGGTCCGTGGTCGACTTATCAACCGATTTTGACGTAAACAGCCATCTCCCGAGTAGCGGTATGTGACCGAGGATCGGGACCCGGTTGATCGTTTCTTTTTCGTCTTCCTTCAACAGCCCGCCCAGGGCAACCGTTTCATTGTCCGCAACCGTGACACTGGTCTGTAGCGACCGAGAGGCCGTAATCGGCTTCTGCTGGTCGGCGGGACCGGTGAAGCCGATGATGTCCTCGACCTGCTGGTCTATTTCCAGGGTGACATGCCCGTCTTCATTGATGCGCGGCGTGACTTTCAGCGCAATGCCAACTTCTTCGTCTTCGAAAGTCACGATGTCACTGGTCGCCGAACCTTCGGTAAAGCGGTTGATCGTCTGGATAGGGATGATCGTCTGGAATTTGAATTCGGCCGTGTGATTCTCCAGCGCGGTGATGCGCGGATCGGATACCAGGCGAGAGTTTCCTTCCTGTTCCAGCATGTTCAGGATCAGGCTCACCTGCTGCACCGACAGCTTGCCCCAGGTCCAGTTACCGTTGTTGGGGTTGTACTCGCCGATTCCCTCTGTCGAGCCATCGGTGGTCGTGGCGCCGTCCGTGCCGGTTGCATCGGTCGAGCCGGTTCCACCGAATGCCGCTGACCCACTGGTCGGCCAGGAAAACCCCAGATTCGAGCTGTTGTCGATTTTGGTTTCGATAATGCGCGTTTCTATGAGAATCGATCGTTCCCGCACATCGATGCTGTTGACCAACGCCACGAGTTCGTCGGCGATGGTGGGATAGTCCGTAATCATGATGCGGTTGGCCTGATAGCGCTCCCCTTTACCGGCGCTATTGTCCGATGATGCCCGGTCGAGGATGACGATCGAACCCTTGTCAGATACCCGCGAGTCGAGAGCCTTTTTCGCCGTCGCAGGATCCAGGTAGTTGAGGCGCACCGTCCGTGATTCCAGTTCTCGGGAGGCGTTGACATCCGATGGTTTGACAATAATCACGTTGTCGCGCAGGAAGTAGTTGTAGCCGTTCGCCGTCAGGAGCGCGTCGAGTGCCGATGCAATATCCACGTCCTCAAGACGCATGGTGACCGTTCCCTCGACCTCGCCGGAAATCACCAAATTCAGGCGGTTCTGGGTGGCGATCGTGTTCAGAACCGACACCAGCGGAACGTCCACAAGCTCGAGGCTGAGTTTTCGGTCTCCCTTGAGTTCATTCCCGTTCGCGGTGAAACTCAGAAGAACCAATCCGATAAGCAATGCGCGCGATTTCATATCTTAACCTTTGTATACCGACAGCGTAAACTGCCGCCCCTTGTGCTCCAACGTGACGGTTTGCCTGCCAATCTCCACGACCCGGGCATCGGCTACCGTGTCGCCTACGCCGACCGACATGCTGTTAATGAAAGCCATCGGATTGATCTCGCTGTACACGATGCCTCCCAGGACCCAGGTCGCATCCGAGGCGTTCGACGTTTGTCTGCCGGGCGACCGTCGGACATCGGTCCGGAACGGATCTGCCCCCCAGGAAGCTTTCTGCTTTTCCTCTATATTGATGGTGCGAGTGCTGGGGGAGACCGCTACCATTCGAGGAACCGCCGGGGCCAGTTGCGCCGCGGCCGGTGCCGGCTGTTCCATTGGAAGCTGCGGCTTTTTGGTCGGATAGGCGTAGATGGCCCAGATTATTGCCAGCGGCAGGGTCACATAGACGAGCTTTTTCCGTGTTGCTTCACTCACGCCGGGGCCTCCTGGACATTCCCGATAAGGGCCTTGAAGCCCACGGAGGCTGTTAGCTTGGTGGATCGTTCCCGCGTACCGTCGATACGGCAGGTGTTGATACCCCGGAAATACGGGGTAGCTTCGATCTGGCTGACATACTTGCCGAACTGCGTGTAGTGTCCTGTGACACTCACGGTGATATTCAGAAATCTCGGCTCGCCGGATTCAACCGGCGCCTCGCTGAGTTGCAGCAGTTCCATGACGGGCGGCGTTATTTCGGTCACGGTAAGTCCGTTGTCAACGGCATCGCGACTGATGCGCGATATCAGGGCCAGGATATCCCGTCGCGTGAACAGGGCGGCGTTCAGCTCGCGTTTGAAGGCGTCGAGATTCTGACTGGTGGCCAGAAACTCCGGCAGCTCTTCCATCGTTTTCGCGAAGTCAGCCAGTTGTGCTTCGGCAGCCATCGTGTCTGCCCGTACCTGCTCGTGCTTCTTGACCAGTGGGGCATACAAAAGCAAAAACCACAGGCCGATTATGACCACGGCTCCGACGGCGTAGATCCCCATGCGCCTGCTCATATGACCGCCCTCATGCTGAGGTGGAAATCCATCTCAAAGCCGGCGTCGGTCACACGTTTGATGTGCTTCTGGATGGTGACATCGGTGTAAAACGGCGAGGCTTTCATATTCTCCACGAATTCCGCGAGAACGATTTCCGGGGGAGACTTACGAGTGGTGACCACGCCGGAAACCTGCAGGTCCTGTTCGCCGTGAGCCAGGCCGTAGGCGATGCTGATTAAACGTACATCGGCCGGGGTGATGCGGCTCAGTTCCTTCAGATTGAGTCCCAGGTAGCTGGGGTTCTCCTGTGCTTTGGCCACAAAAGCCTGGTCGCGAGCGATTTTTGTTTTGAGCAATGTATAGGTGGCGAATACCTCGCGTGACTTGAACTCCTCCACCTGCCGTTGCAGATCATGCAGGCCGGCCTGAGCCGTTCGAAGCTCCGTCAGCGATCCCAGCCAGTATCCCAGACCCGCCAGGGCGAGAACGATCAAGGCTGCCGTGCCGTACCGATTTATGCGTTGCTGCCGGCGGGCATGTTTCTGAGGTTCGGGCAGAAGATTGGCGAGCGCTGTCTGGTTGCTGGAGGCAGCGACCACCGGCAGGCACACAGACAGACTACCCTCATCGGCATCGTGTTTCATCCGGAGCGTGGTCAGCGTTTCTGCAGGAAAACGGCAGAACGTAAAACCGAAACGATCGGACAGCAGATTGATAAGGTCATCGGAGTAGGCCAGATCCCCGTACACGAATACGCGATTGGAAAAATGGGCCGAGTATTGACCACTATAATAGTCAAGAGAGTTCTGTATCTCGGTGGCCAGCGATTCGGCGAAATACTCATACACGGTCGGGTCGGTCCGGTTGGCCAGAAACGACGAGCCAATCGACGTGACGTGCAGAAACACCAGGTCGGTGCCGTGGTAGTATGCGATTTCCGTCCGATGACCCTGGACGTTAATGAGCGCGTAACTGGATCCCTGGTCGAACCCGGGGAGACCGCGCAGCAACTGACCCAGGACATCCTGAGCGTGATACACGTTGGTTACCGAAAGGCCAAGCTCGTGGAACGGCGCCAGCTTCTCGTTTATCAGGCGCCGGGTTGCCGCCAGTATGGCGACCTTCTTCTGTTTGCCCTCACTGGTAGTGATGCGGCCGACCGGTCGGAAATCCAGCCAGCAATCGGTAATTGGGAAGGGCAGTTGTTTTTTGGCTTCGTAGACGGAGGCCGCTCTGAGAAGACGCGACCGCGTATCGGGAACCCGGGCTGTCCGGAACACTGTATCGGGACCGGCCACTGTAACGGATATTTCACGCTTGTGTCCGCCGTACGTCGCAACGTACTCGGCGATCGTCTGCTGGATAAACTGGCTGCGTTCCGCATCGGTCTGAAGAGTGCGGGAAATGTATGTCTTGTTGACGTTCAACAGGGTGGCGCGGGAGCCCCGATGGAGCGAGGCTGCCATCTGGACGGAGTCATCATCAATCGAAAACGCGAGATGACGTCCAAACACAAGGGATTTCGGCGGTCGAATTCGTTCCACCTGCATGACGGAACCGGTCTCCTCAGACGGAGAGTCGGCGTCCGCATGTTGATGTCTTTCTCCGGTCCGATTCCAGAGTTTCATCCCGGCCATAGTAGAACCTGTTTAATCAGAATGTTATGCGTATCGTATCACTGCCGCCGCCGGTCGAAAATATCGTGCGCAAGGCGGGTTGGTAGATGTAAGCATTGCCCCACGCGTCGGTCAGATATTCACCTTCGGATTCTGCGATATACGGTCCGTTCCATCCCAGACGGCTGATCTGGTCGTAGGACGTTACCGAGTCCGGCTTACGCGCCAGATCCGGCAGCTGACTCGGCACAAACCCGACATCACCTTCAAAACCGCGGTCTATGTACTCACCTCCGGCGACGGCCGAGGGGTTTCCTTCTATGGCGGGTTTCAGCGCTACAAGTTCCTGTTTCG
>JAHIVM010000432.1 GCA_018816665.1 Candidatus Zixiibacteriota bacterium | reverse complement strand
GATCGACGTGGGTGACCTGACCAAGCTGATTGACCACCTGTTTATCAGCTTTGCCACCCTGCCCGCCTGTCAGTAGCGACACGAAGTCGACACAAAACAAAAGCGGCCACCCCAAAATGGGGGGCCGCTTTGTATTTAGCCGAATCCAGCCGTGTCTGCTTATTTGATGCCGAACTTGATGGCATCCATTTCACAAACCCCCATGCACTCGCCGCAGGATGTACAATCGGGAGCCACCTTTGTCTTCACGTCAATCAGCTTGGCAATCGTCGGACACGGACTTGCCGCAACACAGTCCATGCACTCGGTACAGGCATCGTGATCCACCCGGATACGCAACGGGGCGATCTTCTCAAGCAACCAAGTAATGGCGCCAATGGGACAAATTGAATAGCAGAACGGCCGATACAGAACCAGACTTGCAATCGCCAGCACGGTGAACATCACCACAAACACCGTGTCGATATTCCAGTGCAACAGCTCGAAGAAATTAACGGGTTCATATACGTTGTAGTTGGAGAAGGCCAGCCACATCTGTCCGGTAGCATCGGCTCCCGTATTGTCGGCCAGCAAGGCAATGTGATCCTTGACCCAGAAAAAGGTGAGAACAAACATGGCCAGCAGAGACATCCGCACAGCGTTAAAAACCGTGAAGTTGAATTGCTTGATCTTAAATTTGAAGGGTATCTTATTAATGAGGTCCTGCATGGCTCCCAGCGGACACACCCAGCCGCAGAACAGTTTTCGACCGATAATACTCGGAATAATCATGGCCAAAAACAGCGCAATGAACACCGGGAACCAGGTCCCCATGGTGAATCGGAACATAAAGAGCTTTGTCACGCCACACATCGGTGAGGGATGCAGAGGGTAGAACTGCTCTATACCAAACAGCACGAAGGCCACGACCAACATACCGATCCGAACCCACCTGTTAACCCAACGACCCAGCAGCAGCGTCAACGCCACCGCAGCCAGAATCAGAAAAGCGAGATACCGACCGCTGAAAAGGAAATCGGTAACCCCGGGTTGTTGCATGGCTGGCGGCTCCGCAACCGCATCGGTCTCGGTCTCCTCTATCGTAGCCGACGTTTGCCCGGCTGTGTCGGCAACGGTTCCGGCCAGTGCTGCGGCGGAGTTTACGTGATCGCCGTGGTCCTGTTCGGACTGGGCAGGTACCGTGGCGGCGGCCGCAAGCACCACCAGGCACAACAACAGTGTGAGAGTATAGTGTGTTTTCATGCCACCAATAAGCCTTTTTCTGTCGTGCTTGTCAAATCCGTTCGTCACTTGCCGGGGCAAAAAACGATTCGCTGTTGCCACATTGGTAAACTTATCCATGATGTTTCATCAAAGCACCGTCCCTACGGCCTGAATAGTAGCTCACCGAAGGTTGCGGGGTTGGGATCAATAGGTACCTGCCAGTTGGCCTGTGCCCGCACCCGATACTGCTTGCGCCTGAAGTTGATCCGCCAACGGTCCCGCTTGCCCAGATCCGCTCCCAGGGCGGCCAAAGGTATTTTCATCTCCAGGCTCCACGAGCCGGCATCCCGACCGCATGAAACTTCGGCTGCCAGGTTCCAGGACGGATCCCCCTGGTAGTCTCCTGACGCGTTCGGATTCAGTTCCTGGTCGAACACTGCTCCGGCGGCGTTCACGTAAATCTGGTACACTTGGGCAACACTCGTATCGGGGTGAATGAAAAAGCCCACGCAGTCATCTCCAAAAAGCATGCCGTCGCGTTCATCAGTTGTGGATATTATCGAGTCAACCATGCTCTCCTGACAACGTACGCCCAGGAAAAGATTAATGCCGTCATGCAAAAAGTAGAAATATGTTGAGTCGGTGGTCACGGCCCCGCCATCGGTCCCGAACAAATGTGTTATCGGTTCGATCCAGCACGACTCGTCCAGATTGCCATCGATTGATGGCGTCTGGTCACACCTGAGGCAGATCGCTTGTCGGGCAATTCGCAACGGACTGGATATCTCCGCAAACTTGCCTTCCCCATAAGGAAAGAGAGAGCCGACATACGGGAGGGGATACAGTTCGTTACCACCGTGGCTAACCGTCGCTGCAAGCTGTGAGGTCTCCCCCGGTCCGAGTGAGATGGGAATCCGGGTCGGCCTCACCTGCCATCCCCCGGGCACTTCCCAGCGCAGGGTATCGTCGATGCGCTCTGCCAGGCACATGTTTTCGATCCTGAATCTCACTTCATGATCCGACAGACGGAAGCCTTCATTCACCGGGACAGCGTCCGAGAATGAAATCGCCCGATTCCTGGCCTGTCGGTACAATCGCCGCTCTCCCGCCTCAAGGACGTCCCAATCCTGTACTGCGCCGGCACTGATAGGTGCAATATCGATCCGGTCTCCGATGACTGTAACCCAGGCAAAATGATAGCCCAATCCCGACGGTCCCGGTTCCATCCCGCCGCCGGAACTCCCCACGCCGGTGTATTTGATGCCGTCATATAGTCCCGAGAAGTACTGGTGATAATGGCCCGTGAATACGGCATCAACGCCGGTAGCCACAAACAGCTGGTGCAGCGGGTCCGGCTCCCCCGCCGCGACAGCATCGTACCAAAACGGTTTGTGCATGAACACAATCATACAGTCGGCCTGACAGCCATCAGCCAGCACTTGCTTTAACCAGAACAATTGGTCGGGTGGCATATCCCTGGCGGAGGACCACCGGCTATTGTCCAGAACTACCAGGCGCACACCGCCTGCATCCTGAGCGTAGTAGTTCGCCCCGACATAACGAAAGTAGTGCCCGGCCATGCCGTCGGTCGTGATGTCGTTGTTCCCCGCGGTATAGTAGATCGGCATGGTGAATCGCCCGGCTATCTCCATATACTCCCGCCAGCGTTGCTCCAGCACAACCGAATCCTCAGTGTAGCCTTCTATCATGTCGCCCACAGTGACAACGAAGTCCGGCTTCAGTTGTTCGATTTCTGCGACTATGGACTCGTACACTCCCGGCCGTGCGTCGCCGGTACGATCACCAATAATGGCGAAGCGCGTCACCAATGCCGCAGGACTCGTCGTATCGCCCGCGACCAGACCCGTGGCTGCCGATAATGGCAAAACAAGTGCCAGGCAGCACCGCACCACAGCCCAATTCAATCTATCCATGATACTATCTCCCCTTGTCCGGTGTGGTCACCCTCCGCTTGCGCGGTGTTACCGGCAGTCTAAGATCGATTCGTCCTCCTGACAAGCTCTTTCGTCACACAGCATTCGGGAATGTTCTTGACAATCCACGTTCACCACATTAATTTGCAGTCAAGGTAAGCCGCACGCTGCACCCCACCTTGCGTGCGGTCCCATTTTTCACAAACACGTCGGAAAAGGCCATTCCTACGGGAATGGCGACAGGAAGACTCTGTCCGTATATTTACGCTCGCAGCAGTGAACAGCACATCTCGACAGATCAAATCAACCTCACACCGCAGGCGGCTCTCCGCGACCGCAGCATCCTCACTTCGGAGAGACCGGGACACCAAAACGAGTAGGGAGGATTCTTGATGAAACAGGCAATCTGTATCGCGGCAGTATCGATGTTCGTGCTTGTCGCGGCCGGCGGTCAAAGCCCGGTTCTGGCTGCAACGTGCGATACCGCGTTCTACTACGACGACACGGCCCCGACATTCCAGCCCTGGTTGCTTCCCAACGAAGGCGTTATCGAGCAGTTGGCCGTTCGGTTTTCGGTAACACCTGAAGCAACAGCGTATCCGCTGAATCTCGGCGTTTTCCTTGACGGGAGCCGGTTGCGGGGTACCCCCGGCCTCAGAGTGTACATCAGCGACATGCTACCCGTTTTTGAGCCGCCTCACGATGGCTGGCCGTTTTTTGAGGTGCCGTTCACCGACATCGACGCCGCCCTGATGGGGGCTCCGAACTGGCTGAATATCGTGCCCGCCGCTTATGGCATGGCCCCCGAGATTATGCCGGGGCATACGTACTACGCCGTTTTCGAGGCTGTCGGCCTCGACGGTGACACTTTGTGTTTTCTGTCGGATTTTGCGACCGGTCCTTTCTCCGGTGAGCCCGAGGGACGCAGTTGGGTTCGCACGGGAGTCGGCTGGCAGCGCATGCAGGATGTCTCGGGAGGCGACTTCATACCGGTCGTTCGGGCCGAACATTGCTATCTGGATCGAGAGTGCGGTGATATCGATGCCATTTCGGGAGTGGGTCTCTCCGATCTGTCGGCCTTCAACAATCTCCTGTACACTCAAAACATCCCTATCGACCCGGAGTGGGTAGCAGATCTCGATCAAATTCCAGGCATCACCAACCACGATTACCAGATGCTCATCGATCATCTGTTTATCAGCTTCGGCACGCTTGTCTGTGACCTCGTCCCCGGGGCGACCTTTCCGGTTTCGGACGAAGATACCCTGGTCTTTCTTGCAAATGAGATCCCCGCCGGAGAGACCGCGACCACTGTCGATGTGGTCCTCCGGACAAACCGGACATTCTGCGGGCTGGCCGTTCCGTTCAGTTACGCCGCCGTGGCACCCGGTCTCACTCTTGACTCGGCCACCTTCAGCACCGCTGATGGGTACCCCGACGCCTACATAGACAACGTTTCCGGCATGGCCGTCATTGCTCTGAACTCGACGCAGGCCAACATTTATCCGCCCGGAGACTTCCATGTGGCTACTCTGTGGCTCACCGTACCGCCGCAGCCCGCCGTTCAGACGCTCACTATTGATACTACCGATGCCCTGGGGTACCACCGGACTGTACTCTCGCGCTATGGCGCCCCGGACGGAATGATTCCCCATGTTGTAGTCAGACAACAGACTTCCGGCTGTTTCGCCACCGGGGATGTTAATGATGACGGTGCACTCACCATTCTCGATGTAACCGCTCTTGTGAATTTTCTCTATATTGATCCTTCATCTCCTCCGCCCGCTCCCTTGTACGAGGCCGACCTCACCGGAGATTGTGTGGTGGATTCCCTCGATGCCGCCGCCCTGGTCTGCGTCATTTTCAACCCTCCCTACTCAAACTGTATCGCCGAATACCCGATGCCAACCTGCTGTGATCCCAGGGCATGGACTCCGGCGGATACGGTGATGGGCTTGGGCGATGCTCTGGTAACGTTCCCCGAAAAGGGAGCCATACGGGTCGACGGTATTGGCACGACCGGACGAGACGGTGCCCGTATGTACATGGATGACATCACCTCCGAGGGCGTGTCCATGGTCCTCGAAAATATCGACATGTCCGTGGCAAACGCGGCAGTGAGTTTCACTTTGCACGGTTTTGTCGAGGATCCGCGAGCCAAAGCAGCATCTTCGCTTCAGATGCTGTGTGGGGTCGGAGTGGCCAACAGTGTGGGGTCGTCGGTGCAATTCATGGCTGACTTTCGACCAATCGGTGACACCACGGTCACCTGGCAGATTTTTAACAGCGGGCACCGAGTCGCTCAGGACATCATCTACGACTACGGATTGATAGCTATCGGCAATGACGCCGGCTACGGCCTGCCCATTGTCACTTCGATTTCGATGTTTGGTACCGCTCCGCCCGGTTTTGCGGTCACCCTCGACCGGGAGACTGAATTCTCTATTGTTGGTTACCCGACCATGTACGGCGATGAGATCCGCTTCATTTCCGTAAACAGCAAGGTCTCGGTAGGTGATCTGTATGCCTGCGATGTCCAGGGAACATTTCTCGGCTGGTTTGCGATGTCCGGATTCAAGAGTGATGTGTGCTGCCGGGGTTTCTCGGGCAATGTTGACAACGATGCGTACGATTTTGTCGATATCGGCGATCTTACGGCGCTGATAGACTATCTGTTTATCAACTTCACCGATCCGGCGTGCGAACCGGAGGCCGAGGTGAATGCTGAGGGGATTGTGGATATTGGTGATCTGTCTCGACTAATCGACTTTCTATTTATCAGTTTCGATCCCACGGAGCCGTGCAGCCCGTAGACCGGCCGCCTGATTCGAAGTCGGTTGCAGAAAAGGCCTGCCGTCCCAATAGAGGGAGCGGCAGGCCTTTCAAAGTACTGTCCCGGATTCCGCTGGAGCAGCTACCACCACACCTGCCGACCGTCCGCCACCGTGAAGGGGCGTTCCTCTTCCCTGTCTGAGTCGACCGGAACCAGCCAGTACAGGGCGTTTGACGGCACCACATCGAACACCAGGGCGGTCTTCCCCGCCATCTGGCGCCCGGCCGATTGCCAATCGTCTTCCCAGTAGAACAATTCGTATTCGGTGCCTGGTGTCAGTTCCGCAATTTTGATTCCCTCGCTTGACTTGACCTG
>JAHIVM010000431.1 GCA_018816665.1 Candidatus Zixiibacteriota bacterium | reverse complement strand
CGGCGGCCACGTCCTCGGGTTCGATTACTCCGTCCGCGTTGCACTGCACCTGCACAGTAGTGTATCCAACAGCCGTCACGGAGGCCGGATTGGTGCCGTGTGCCGAGTTGGGAATGATAATCTTGGTGCGCTTCTGACCGCGTTCTTCGTGGTACTTGCGCATGATCAACAACCCGGCGAGTTCGCCCTGGGCACCGGCCAGCGGCTGCAGTGTTACCGCGCCGAAACCGGACACCTCTTTCAGGCACTCCTCCAGCTCCCACATCAGGCGCAGGCTTCCGGCCGAGGTGGCACAGGGGGCCGACGGATGATGGTCACGAAACCCGGGCATATTGGCAGCCACATCGTTCATCTTTGGATTGTACTTCATGGTACAGGATCCGAGCGGGTAGAACCCTTTTTCGATGTGGTGGTTTTTGGTCGAGAGATTGACAAAGTGACGCATCGCCTGAGCTTCGGTAATCTCGGGCAACGCGGCATCCTTGTCTCTGCGATATGTGGTCGGGATAGCGGCCAGGATTTCGTCCTCGCTTTTCTCTGTCGCCGGCAATGTATAACCGGTGCGCCCCGACCGGGATTTTTCATATACTAAAACACGTTCATCCACTTCGATCATCTTCCTCGATCTAGAGATCCGCAGCTCACTTGTCGCCGGCGTCGTCCGCCGGCTCTGCTTTCAACTTATCGATCTGTTCCTGAGCCCACTCCACGTCTTCGGACTCCGGATACGTTTTCACAAAATCTTCCAGGACAGCCAGGGCCTTGTCGTTGTTGCCCTGCACTTTGAGGATATACGCCTTGTAAATCATGGCTTCCTGATCGACACTGCCGTTCGGGAAGTCATCCAGCACAGCCTGGAAGGCCGCCAGCGACCGATCATAGTCTTTGGCCCGGCGGTACATGTCGGCCCAGCCCAGCCGGCTCCGACCCGAGAGACTATCCAGCGCATCCCCGGCCTCGATCACCTTCTCATACCACTGGCCGGCCTCTTCCAGGCCGCCCCGGTACTTGTATTTTTCGGCGATCTCGAAATACAACGCGCGGTCAACATCACCTTTCGCCCGATTCAGCAAATCATCAAGCGTTCCGACACCGCTGGCGTAGTCAATCATTGTCTTCAGATACTCGTCGGTGGGCGCAAAACCCATCATGCGGTCTATCTCGTTACCTCGGGCATCCATCAGGATGTTGGTGGGGAAGCCGCTGACATTGTACTCTTTTTTGATCAGCGTATCCTCGCCCGCATTGATCTTCACCAGGAGCATCCGGCTGGAAAAGAACTCGATAGCTTTGTCATCTACGAACACGACCGTGTCCAGGGCAGTGCACCACTTTCACGTGTTGCTGTAGAAGTCCACCACCACCATCTGGTTGTCGCCAACCGCCGCCAGGGCCTCGTCGATCGAGGTGTAGTACGGGGCGAAACCGTCCTTGACTACGTGGTCAGCCGATGCGGCCGACATCAAAGCCACGATCGCCGCTGCCGTCAGCAAAACCTTCCGGATCATAGCATATTCCTCCACTCAGGGCGCAACACATCCGCCCCGGTTGCGCTACATCGCGCCGTGTTCCGCAAAACCGTCACCCAGCATGGACTCCAGAATGAGTGAGGCTTCGTTTTGAAATTCCTTCGGCACCATCACCGTGCGCGCGGTTCTCGCCGAGGTCGGACGGGATTCGTTCCTGCCCAGCTCTCTGAAAGCGGCCGGCGCGATGACGGAGGGTATGTTGTTGGTATCCAGGGCACCCTTCACGAGATTGGTCATGATTTCTGAGGACAGGTTGCAGACCCCCACCCAGCCATCATCGGGAAGCACGGCCGCAAACGCATATACTTCGGAAAGACTGTCAATCAGTCCCTCGCTGCAGTCCGGGCACGTGGGCACACCGCTGAGATACTCAATTCGACATGTCGGGCAAAACGGCACTTATGATTCCTCTCTTTGCCACTGATCCCCCAGGGTCATGTTCAGAACTTCCGCGGCTTCCTCAACAAACGCTTCGGGCACGGACAATTCAAACAGAGAACTCCCGGGTTTGTAAAACCTGTTGAACGTCAGTCCCACCTGGCCGAAAAATCCGGATCGAGAAATAATCACGGCCGGAATCTCATACGAGGCGAGCACTTCACGGGCAAAATCGGCCGAAATGTTATCCCCCAGCGATCCCAGCTTCACCCACTTGCCACCCTCCTTCGGCGCCGTGAGTTTGCGGAAACATACGGGGCATTCGACAACTCCGTCCTCCCACTCAGTATCACATTCGGGACAGTATACCACTTGCGGCCAGCTCCTCAAGGCCCCTCACGAGCGCCTCGATATCGGCGTCGGTACGCTTTTCGGTGAGCGCCACCACCAGACAGTCGTCCATCCCCTCATACCAGCGTCCGGCGTCGATTCCCGCCAGGATGCCGTTTGCCGTCAGGGCCTGGATCATGTCACCGGCCGGTTTGGGTGTCCGGATCGCGAATTCGCGTACGAACGGTCCCTCAAAATACGGTTCAAAACCCTCGAGCGCACACAGTGCGGCCGCAGCCTTCTGGGCCTTCTCGGCCGACAGCAAGGCGACTCGTTTCAACCCGGTCCTGCCCAGCAAGGTCATATGAACCGCCGCCATGGTGGCGCACAGAGCCTGACTGGTGCAGATATTGGAAGTCGCTTTGTCGCGACGGATATGCTGTTCGCGCGTCTGCAGCGTCAGGACAAATCCGGGGTTGCCGTCGACGTCATGCGTCCGGGCAACAATGCGCCCGGGCATATTGCGAATGAGTTTTTTGGTCGCAGCGAGAAATCCCACCAGCGGTCCGCCGTATGACAGCGGAATCCCCATGGGCTGGCCTTCGCCGGTGACTATGTCGGCGCCGCAGTCGGCAGGCGTTTTGAGAATCGCCTGGGCTATAGGGTCAACCGTCATGATACAATGACCGCCCACGGCGTGGATAATGTCGGCCACATCCGACGCCTCTTCAATCAGGCCAAAGAAGTTCGGCTGGCCGAGTATCACGCAGGAGGTTTTGTCATCCACTACCGTTTTCAGGCGATCCAGGTCGGTACGACCGGCAGCCATGGGAACTGTCACCAGTTCCACATCGCGAGGGATCAGGTAGGTCTCAATCACCTGGCGATACAGCGGGTTGACACTTTCGGACATGACCACTTTGAAGCGCCGCGTCACACCCATGCTCATTGCAGCCGCCTCGGCAGTGGCGGTGGCACCGTCGTACATCGAAGCGTTGGCCACTTCCATGCCGGTCAGACGGCAGATGTGACTCTGGAATTCGTATGTTACCTGCAGCGTCCCCTGGGCGACTTCTGCCTGGTAGGGCG
>JAHIVM010000430.1 GCA_018816665.1 Candidatus Zixiibacteriota bacterium | reverse complement strand
TCAGACCATGCTGCCCCCAACACCACACGTGACCGCCACTCGAATCGTTCGTACGCCGTCCGATTCACTGGAAGTGTCGTTCAACTGGTGGATCAGCAATCGGGAGGCCTCACGCGACTTCGGACCACAGACGAGAGTCAACTACCGGTATCTCGGGCATGCGGGATCGGGAACGCCGGAGGGTGATCGGAACAAGTATCACTTCCTGCGGAATCGCGAATTTGACTACGATCAGGCCACGGTAGCCTCGATCAGCCAGCTCGATCCTGTCTGGTTCCCGCCGCCGCCGGATGAGGTTGACATCTGGGCAACGGGGCTGGACACCCGGTACCTGCTGTCGTTCGGACCGTTCGACATCGAACCCGGACAGTCGCTGCCGGTGTCACTGGCCTATGTGGCCGGAGAGAATTTCCATTCTGACCCCGGCAATTTCCCTCGCTTTGAATCGGACCCCACCGACTGGCAGCGTTATTACGCCGGTTTGAATTTTGACGACCTGGGGCTCAATGCCACCTGGGCGGACTGGATTTATGATAATCCCGGCGTGGATACGGATTCCGACGGCTACGCCGGTGAAGCAACCATATGTTCCCGGGGCGGCGACTCCACCCTGCGCATAGACACCTTTTACGATACGCTGAACGACACGGCGATCGTTTCGTATGATTCGGTGTGGGACTACGAACTGGCCGATACCATCTGGCGCAAAGGGGACGGCGTTCCTGACTTCCGGGGAGCATCGCCTCCCCCGGCGCCGACAGCGTATACGTCGTCAAAAGGCGTACCCGGGCTTCGGGTCGAGCCGCAAATCGGGGCTGTTCGGGTGATGTGGAACGGTGTTCGTACGGAGAATGCGCGCGACGTGTTTTCCCGTGAGGAAGATTTCGAGGGATATCGCGTGTGGTTGGCTCGGGACAACAGGCAGTCGAGCTATACCTTGCTCGCCTCCTATGACCTTGAGGACTTCAATAAGTACATCTGGAGCGCCGAGTTACGGCAATACCTGTTGCTGGACACGCCCTTTCCCCTGATAGAGTTGCAGACGCTCTACGGGGACGGAGACACGCTGTGGAATCCGCTGGCCTTCAGCCGCAGCAACCCGCTCCGAATCTCGGGATTGGATCCCGACACCGGAGAGCCGTTTGACTCCGTTCTATATTTCGAAATCCAGGACTTCAACCGATCCGTCCTGGGAAACTTTGCCAACGCCACCACCGGAATACGAAAAGTATATCCCGATGCGGAGTTGCCGCCCTCGCTTGTCCCCGATTCGATCCCCGACTCGGTGTACGACATCCATGTAACCGGGGATGGTTTCCTGAAGTACTATGAATACGAATACGTGATTGAGGACCTGTTGCCCACCGTGCCGTACTGGATAAATGTAACGGCGTTTGACTACGGATCGCCCCAGTCGGGGCTGCCCGCGCTGGAAACCAACCCAACCATCGGTCCCGTGATAACCTACCCCCTGGAATCTGTCGATCGCGTGGTTTCCGAAAACCTGAAAGTGTTTGTGTATCCCAACCCGTACCGCATCGATGCCGACTACCGGGGGCGCGGGTTTGAGGGACGTGATCAGGCCGATCGCCCGGCGGACCGGACCCGGGCGGTGCACTTTGCCAATCTCCCTCCCGACTGCACCATCAGGGTGTTTTCTCTGGATGGGGATCTGATCCGGGAGATTCGGCACGATGTTGATCCGAGCGATCCCCTGGCCAATCATGATACCTGGGACATGATCACGCGTAACACCCAGATGATTGTCTCGGGTATGTACTACTGGACAGTCGAAGACCGGCACGGGCACACCCAAATAGGCAAACTGGTCGTCATTATGTAACCGGTCGAGTCATCGTCGTAACCTCGCACAGCTTACCTTTGAGCTTGAAAAAACTCGCCGCAATTGCTACCATGCGTCAAGAACTGCAGGGGGCGGAGTGTAGGCTATGGACGATACCAAGAAGATTATCATCGTATCTGACGGCACCGGGCGTACCGCCAAGCGACTGCTTGATGCCGTTCTCGTGCAATACTCCCGCAAGGACCTTGATTTTTCGCTGTTGCACATCTACCCGCAGATTCGCGACCGCAATGCCATTGATCGGGTGCTCAAGGAAGTCGAACCGGACTACCTGGTCGTCTATTCGATTATTTCGGCCGATCTCAGCAAGTACTTCACGAACCGGCTGAAGGAAATGAACGTGCTCAATCTCAACGTCCTGGAGCAGATGATTGACACGTTATCGATGTTCCTCGGCGTACATCCCGGTTACGAGCCGGGCATCCTGCATGTGATTGATGACAATTACTATATGAAAGTGGATGCCATCGGCTACACGGTCGAGCACGATGACGGTATGGGGCCCTTTCTGGAGGAAGCGGATCTCGTCCTGCTGGGGCCGTCGCGAACCTGCAAAACCCCCATAAGCATGTATCTGGCCTGCAATTACGGACTGAAAGTGGCGAATATTCCGGTGGTGCGCGACGCCACTCTGACCGAAAACCTGTTGCGCAAGGTGTCCCCCATGCACAAAAACCAGATTATCGGTTTGCTCATGCAGCCGGACATACTAGTGAGGGTACGCGAGGAACGCACACAGCACCTCTCGCACTCGGTCGGACGGGCAGACAACCTGCAATTGTACTACGATCACAGAGAGGTCGGGGCGGAGATCAAGTTCTGCCGCGACCTGTACCGCGTTCGCGGCTGGAAATCAATCAACGTCACCCGCCGCGCCATTGAGGAGATTGCTCTGGAAATCCTGGACAAACTGGGGCTTGGCAGACGATGACACGCGCCGAACGGTCAATCATCGCGGCGGTCGGGCTGTGCGCCTGCCTGGGGATGCTGCTGTCTCAGGGCAACGTGTTACAGGCGCGGACGCTGGCCGGTAAAACACAAGTGTCCGATCGCGCGACCCTGGTCGATCCGATTCATTGCATTACCTCGCACGATGTCGGCCGGCTCGTCCTGGCCGTCAACAACAACGGTACGTTCGGCGACGGGTTTTCATCGGCAGGTAACCGGGATTGCTTTACGGGGGAAGAAGTATTCTCCTGCGAGTTTCCCAAAGGGTCGGGGACAACCTACCTTTGGGGCGGCGCGTTCTGGATCGGCGCGGTGGTGGGTCGGGATACGCTGGTGTCGACCGGTCACGATGGCTGGCAGGCACTGGCAGAGTTTAATCCCGATATCCCTCCTCTGGGACGAATCATCTACCGCTCGACTATTGATCCTGCCAAGCCGGAATACGAGGGCGCGGTCTCCGAGCAGGACTTTCTGGCCGTGTATTTTGATACCTGCGTCAACTGCCCCGGGCTGGGCATTGACTACCTGGACAGTCGGGGTCACCAGCCGATTCACGTGGAGGTCACACAACGGTCATTTGCCTGGTCGTATGAATACGCCGAAGATTTCGTGCTGTTTGATTATGCAATCAGGAATATCGGTTCGGAGCGGATACGTGAGGCCTACCTGGGCATATATGTTGATGCCGATGTCCGTGACCGGGCGCTGTCCTGGACCACCGGAGCCGAGGACGATATCTGCGGTTTCAAACGAAGTATGCCTGCGGCCTATCTCCCGCCGGCCTGCCCGCCTGACTCAGACATTGTGAATGTGGCCTGGTTGACCGATAATAACGGTGATCTGGATCAAGATACGTTCCGGCACGTGCCACACGTCATGGGGGCACGCATTGTCCGCACACCGGCAGAATCGCTCACCGTTTCATTCAACTGGTGGCTGAGCAACGGGGCTGCCGAGCGGGATTTTGGACCGCAAACCCGGGCCGAATTCAGGGACTTCCAAACCGGGGGGCTGGGTACGCCGGAGGGAGATCGCAACAAGTATCACGTACTCAGCAACGGGGAATTCGACTACGATCAAATCACCGTAGCCAGTATCACGCCGCTCGATCCGGTATGGATGACTCCGCCGGCCAATGAGGTGACGACCTGGGCCACGGGTCTCGACGTGCGCTTTCTGCTTTCGTTCGGACCGTTTGAAATCGAGCCGGGGCAAACCCTGCCGGTTTCTTTCGCCCTGGTGGCAGGAGAAAACTTGCATACCTATCCCTCGAATCTTGATTTCCTGCCGGACAACTGGAGGGCCTTTTACTCCCGGCTGGACTTCTCTGATCTCGGACGTAACGCCACGTGGGCGGACTGGATCTACGACAATCCCGGTGTTGATACCGACAGCGATGGCTACGCCGGTGAATTCACGCTATGTAATCTCGGCACGGATTCATCGCTGAGGATAGACACGATCTTTGATGCTGATACGGTCGTGTCAATCGATACGTCGTGGGTGTACGCCCGGGTTGATACGGTCTGGCGCAAGGGCGACGGCGTCCCCGATTTCAAGGGTGCGTCTCCCCCGCCTGCCCCGGTCATTCGCACGGAACCGTCGGTAGGCACCATCCGGGTTGTGTTCAACGGACTCCGGTCTGAAAATACCCGCGATGTGTTTACCGGTGAGCACGATTGGGAGGGCTACCGCGTGTACTTTTCCCGGGACAGCCGCCGCGACAGTTATGTCATGCTGGCCTCATACGATCGGGAGGATTACAACAAATACGTTTGGGACAACACGGTAAGCGCCTTTGTGCTGCTGGAAAGCCCCTTCCTTCTTGATACGCTACGCTCGTTGTACGGAGGCGGCAACCCCGACTGGGACCCGCTGGCTTGCACGCGAACGCATCCGTATGTCCTGGACGGCTATCCGGATTCCGTTTTTTATTTCACGGCCCAGGATTTCAATCGATCAGTGCTGGCCAACGATCCAGGAGCCACCACGCCCATTCGCAAGCTCTATCCCGATGCTCCCCGGCCGGCCGTGCTGTCGGCGGATTCGATCCCGGAGGAGCTTCGCGATGTGTACCTTACCGAGGACGGCTTGTTCAAATTCTACGAATATGAATACGTCATACAGAATCTGCTGCCTACGGTGCCGTACTTCGTCAATGTCACGGCTTTTGATTATGGCTCTCCCCGGTCGGGGTTACCATCGCTGGAAACCAGCCCGACCACCCTGCCGATCCAGACTTACGCACTCGAGTCAATCGATGGCATCAATTCGGGTCACCTGGATGTGTTTGTATATCCCAATCCGTATCGTCTTGATGCCGGTTACCGGGAGCGGGGTTTTGAAGGACGAGACCGATCTGACCGTCCGGCCGATCGCACCCGGGAACTCCATTTCGCCAACCTGCCGGCGCGGTGTACGATTCGGATACATTCCCTCGATGGTGATCTCATTCGTGAGATAGATCATGATATTCCCGAATCAGATCCCCTGGCCAATCACGATACCTGGGATCTGATTACGCGTAATACGCAGAAGGTTGTATCCGGTTTGTACTACTGGACAGTTGAGGACAAGGACACCGGCCACACCCAGATCGGGAAGTTGTGTATCATTATGTAACAATTCCACAAATCGACAATTATTCCCTGTCTGTATTAATCCTTGGCCACCATTCCGTTGTCTGATTACTAACAACCATAAACGTTCCCCTGGCGTGATGATTCCGCAGACCTCCGGTGTCAACCCCTCCAAAGCTGAGCAGGTATCGCGCGCTTTCGGCAGAGCAGCCGGGCAACACCTGGCTACACGGGGTGAGTTGTGCCCGATTCCGCGTGAGTGAGTCTTTGAAGGAGTACAGGATGAACGGGATTTTCAGGCATCATTACCGACTGGCAGCCGTGATTGGTCTGGGTATCCTGATTTGTGCCGCAGTCTGTCTGCTGCCCGTGAAAATCCCCTGTGAAGTCAGCGCCGTTGGACGGCTGATGCCCTGCCGCAAATGGGTGCTGGCAAGGGCCGATAACGGTGCTCTCATGTCGACATTGATCGACTACCGCAGCGGCCGGGTTAAGGATCAAGCCGTGTTCAGGTTTTCCGGCGACGGCATTTCAACATTCTGCGCCCGACAACGGCAGGATCGTTGCCGAAGTCTCTGCGCGGGAGATACAATCGGATACATACGGTCGAGCGCTCTTGAGGAATCACTGGCCTCGTTGGACCGTGAGCTTGTTGATGCTCGCGCTGCTCTCCTCGCGGACAGTTCCGGAGACAAGAGAGAAGCGATTCGTGAGCACGAGCAGGAATTGGCGTACGCCCGTGCAGAAGCATCACTGGAACGACAAATACTTGTACGACTAAAGGAGTTGTACGAGCGCGATCTCATTTCGGCGCTGGAATACGAACAGGCAGAGGGTAACGTAAATCTATTGGATCAGGCTGTGGAGATTGCCCGCGCCCGGCTGGACAACGCTAGGTCGGGGCGAAAACCGACCCTTCTGGATCTGGATCGTGCGCGAGTAGATGCTTTGTGTCGCGAGGTTGCGACGGTGCGGCAGAGGGCATCCGCCTTCACCCTTGTCTGTCCCATATCCGGCTGTCTAACGCAGCCGGGAAGCCCCGACACACTGATCACCGTGGAAGACACGACAGGCACAGTCTCCGTGGTGCTGATCAAGGCTTCCGACCGTCATCGCATTCCCCTGCACACCAGCGTGAAGGTCAGGTCGGGGATCGACGGTAGCGCCGGATCCGGCACCATCAGGCAGGTAGGCAATAACACCCACCTCGTCAATGGCGAGGCTGTGGTCACAGCCGTGGTGGATATGGCCGAAATGCCGGACAGTTGGGGAGTTGGGATAACAACACGCTGTGAAATCACGGCCTATCCCATGACGGCACTGGAATGGTTTCACTACTTCACCGTTTCGATGGGGATGTAGCACCATGACCGGCAGACTAGAATACAAGTATCTTGTTCCCGATGATCGCCTGCCTCTGCTGAGACGGGACATTGCCCCCTACGTCGACCTTGATCCGTTCGTGCGGCATCGCGACCCGGCAGAGTACACCGTTCGGAGTATCTACTTCGATACACCGCATCTGGCCTGCTTTGAGGACAAGATCGAGGGAATCAGGATACGCCGCAAATTCCGCCTGCGTTCATACAATGATCCCGCATCAGACAGTCTTGTGTTTCTTGAGATAAAGCGGAAGTACGCCAATTATGTGTCCAAGGACCGGGCAGCGCTGACTCACGCTCATCTCGAGGAGTTCATGCGAACGCTCGATGTTGACAGATATGTTGTTTCGTCGTCCAACCTGTCGCAACGTCGCGATGACGCCTGTCGGTTTGTGTACCACTACTGCCGCGACGGCCTATCCCCCACCGCCCTAGTCGTTTACGACCGAGAGGCGTTCGTGGGGCGTTTTGAAGCCAATCTGCGCCTTACGTTCGACAAGAACCTGCGCAGCATATGCCTGCCAAGTCTGGATATGTTGTTCTGTGACTCAGGGTTTACCAGCCGGTTGCGAGGCTATTTCGTGCTTGAAGTGAAATTCTACGGAGGACTACCCTCCTGGTTGCTTTCGGCCGTACGCCGGTACTCACTTGCCCGCATGGCCATCTCTAAGTATGCCATTTGCCTTGAGAGAGGTCACGCGCCCCGGTGTTTTCGTCCGGACATCAGGGGTATCCGAAACAGAACACAGGCAGCGACAACACCATCCACGCGGGAGAGCGTTTGTGCTTAACGATCTACAGTCACTGGCGTACTTCCCGGTCACGTGGACTGAGATACTCACTAACATCACGGTTGCTCTCCTTTGCAGCCTGACGGTCGCCTGGTTGTACCGGGTGACGCACAAGGGCCCCGGCTACTCCGTGAACTTCGCCCACTCTATTGTATTGCTGGCGATGATTACATCCGTTGTCATCATGGTTATTGGCAACAATCTGGCCAGGGCGTTTGGTCTGGTGGGGGCGATGTCCATCATTCGTTTCCGGACGGCGGTCAAAGAAACGCGCGACATTGTGTTCATCTTCTTCGGGCTCTCGGTGGGCATGGCAGCCGGCGTGGGCTACCACAAGATTGCAATCATGGGAACGGTATTTATCGGCCTGATTCTGGTTTTGTTTGCCCGCATGGGAGTCTCGGATCCAACCCGTAAGGAATACCTGCTCCAGTTTATGTTTACGCCCAACGGCAGCAGCAATCCCGCGTACCTGCCGATCCTGAAACGTCACTGCCGCAAACACAAAGTGATAAACGTTCAGTCAATGACCAACGAAGACACGCTCGAACTGTCCTACTATGTACTGCTTCGTGACGAGCAGCGCGACGGCGACTTTGTTCGCGAGTTGAAAGCTACCGATGGAGTCAGCCGCATAAACCTGTTTTTTGACGAGGAAAGATTCTGATCGATGCTCGCGGGATAATGCTTGCCCCGCCTGAGTCCCGATTGATGTGAACTGTGTGATGGCAAACAGAGGAGCACGCATCGGCGTCCATCGACTGGCCGACATAAGGAGAAACCACATGAAGCTGAGAATCATTGTACTTGCTGTCGCACTCGTGGTAGGCATGAGTGGTGTCGCTGCAGCGGCCATGAAACCTGCAAGTCATCCGCTGTTCGACGGTGATACCGTTCACGAGATCCACCTGACGTTTCACCAGGCCGACTGGTGGGACCAGTTGACCTACAATTACGAGCACTACGATGATATTCCTTATATCGAAGCGGAATTCGATTGGGGAACGCTGCATTTTGATGACATTGGAGTGCGCTTCAAGGGCAACAGCAGCTACATGTCGTACAACGGTCTCAAGAAATCTTTCAAACTGGATATCGATGAATTCACGACTGACCAGACAGTGTATGGCCTGGACAAGCTGAATCTCAACAACTGCTTTCTCGATCCCAGTTTCGTGAGAGAAAAATGTGCCTATGAACTATGCGAGGCAGTTGGTTTGCCAACCGAGCGTACGAACTATGCCGCCGTGTACATCAATGGCACGTACTGGGGCCTGTATCTTCTGATAGAGCAGTATGACCAGGAGTTTATCGAAAGCCGCTTTGGTGCCGGCGAGGAAGGTAATCTCTGGAAGGGAGAACCACATGGTTCCCTGGAGTATCTGGGGGCCAGTGAAGCATCGTACTACCCTGACTATGAGTTGAAAACCAATGAAGACATAAACGACTGGTCGTCTCTAGTCGAATTGACC
>JAHIVM010000429.1 GCA_018816665.1 Candidatus Zixiibacteriota bacterium | reverse complement strand
TAGAACACGCGTGAACCGCATTCACCGGGTGCGTTTGGTACCAGCATGTTACCGGGACAGGAGGTTACGGGCGGGATGATATCATTGACCGTCACCCAGACACCACCGTCGTAGAAATCAACACCCCTTAGCGAGGCGCTCTTGTCCAGGCCAAGGCAAGAATCCGGCGCTCCAAAAGATGTCGGCAGTGTGGTGTCATAGGTCTTGGGAAAATGCAAAAAGCCGTCAAAACCGTAAATGTCATCGGACAGGAACAACGTATCTCCATCGCGCGAGGACAGCGTGTTGTCGCCGCAGTCGGCCCACCGCCAGAATACGGACAGGAATGTATTCTCGATATCGGGGTTGGTTCCGATCAGAAACGTGATGACGGCCAGTTCACCCGATGCTGCCGCATAGCAGGAGGGATGGACTGCGCCGTTGTTCATGTCGGCGAGGGCGACAATGCGAATGCCAAAGGCGCCGCTGAAAGAGTAGGTGAAGTATTCCCAGTCGCAGGAAACGGGAAGCGATCCGATCTGGACTTCCTGAAAGGCAAGGTACGGACTGTGATCGAACAGAAGATCAAAACCGCCTAGTTCCTGAGCGACTGCGTTGTTGTCCAGCGCGATGACAACGTCAACGAATTCGCCGCGGGACGCATTCCGAACCTGATCGATTTCGATTGCCACGTCGGCCGCGGATACTGCGGCACACAGCAATGTGACGGCTAGTATTACTACTGACCTGTGCATACCCTATCCATATACAATATAGCAATTGAACGTCCGGTGTCAGGCAAAAACTGACGCCGGTGCGCCGAGTTGCGTTCCCGATTGCGTCTATTGATACGTATCGGTCACCGGGCGTACGCCATTTGCATCTATTCGAACTTTCGCTTCACAAGCCATTGAAAATCCCCCCGCTTTGCCCTATGTTTCAGCATGAATACCAACAGACTCTTTGAACCCCTGGATATCGCCGGCAAACTGACGTTGCCGAACCGTATCGTGATGGCCCCGATGACTACGACCTCGGGTAATCCCGATGGATCCTTTTCGGATGAGGAAATCGACTACCTGACGAAACGGGCCCGGGCCGGAGTCGGCACGATCATTTCACCGGCATCGTATTGTCACCCGTCGGGCCATGCGTTTGCACTGCAGGTGGGCTGCCACGACGATGCCATGCTGCCGGGGATGACCCGGTTGGCCGAAAACATCAACAAGGCCGGAGCGGTCTCTTTCCTCCAGATTCACCACGGCGGCAACGCCGCCCGCAAGGCGTTCATCGCTCATCAACCGTGGGCACCGTCGGCCGTCAAAAACCGCAGCGGCACGTCGGAGTTGCCCCGGGAAATGACCGAAAATGAAATCTGGGTCATCATCCAGGCCTTTGCTGAGGCCGCCGACCGGGCCAAACGAGCCGGATTCAGCGGTGTGGAACTGCACGGCGCCAACACATACCTGCTGCAGCAGTTCTTCTCGCCATACACCAACCGCCGCACCGACCGCTGGGGCCCCGGAACGTTTCAGAATCGCACCCGTTTCTGCCTCGAAGTAGTGAAAGCCGTGCGCGAGGCTGTTGGCCCCGACTATCCGGTCGCCTATCGCGTGTCCCCGGAAGAGGCTGACCCCGATGGCTATTCAACGTATGAGACTATCGATTTGCTGAACCTGCTGGTACCGGCCGGCGTGGACATTGTCCATGTGTCATCGTGGCGCTACGGCGAGGGCGTACGGAACGACTATCCGGCCGACACCCATCCAACCAGAATGATCCGTGAGGCTATTGAGCCGGCCGTACCGGTGATTGGAGTCGGCGATGTGTCGCACCCCGATCACGCGCTACGGATGCTCGATGACGGGATCGATCTGGTTGCCCTGGGTCGCATTCTCCTCCTGGACGCGGATTGGGCAGCGAAAGTGAAGGCCGGAGACACGGAGTCAATCGTTACCGGTATCTCCAGCGAAAAAGAGCTGCAACAACTGGCCATTCCCACCAACATGAAGCAGTATATCCGGAAATGGGTGCTGGCTAATCCCTCGTAGGGGACACCCGAAGGAGACTATCATGACCGAACCCGCAGGGTGGAAAAACTTCTTCGACCGTCATGCGCCGAAGTATATGGAAAATGTGTTCACTAAGAACACGCTCCCGGAGGTTGAGTTCCTTCTGGAGGAATTGTCGCTCCCGAGCGGCAGTGCCATTCTTGATGTTGGCTGCGGAACCGGCCGTCACTCGGTTGAGTTGGCCAAACGCGGCTATCAAATGACCGGGGTGGATCTGTCAACCGGCATGCTGGAGCAGGCTCGCCGCGCGGCTGAAGCTGCCGGGGTGGAACTCGAATTGATTGAGTGTGATGCCACCCGGATGACCCTGGGTCGTTCTTTCGATGCCGTCATCTGCCTGTGCGAGGGATCGTTTGGACTGATCGGTCTTGAGGAAGATCCGGTTGAACACGACCTGGCTATTCTGCGAAGTATCCACAACGCACTCAAGCCCGGCGGGAAGTTGATTATGAACGCGCTGAACGGTCTGGCCAAGGTACGACAGTACAACAAGGAAGATATCGCCGCCGGAACATTCGATCCGCTAACGCTCGTGGAAACATTTACGCTTGAATCCGATACTGTCGATGGTACCGTGACGATCACGGCACGAGAACGCGGCTATGTGCCATCGGAGCTGAGTCTGATGTTACGTTTGACCGGTTTTGAAGTGGATCATATCTGGGGCAGCACCGCCGGAAACTGGCGTCGTGAACAAATCGACCCGGACGAAATCGAATTTATGGTCATCGCTCACCGAAAGGCTTAGACCGATTCTGCTCCCGACTCTGTCTATTCCGGCCTAACCGCCTTTGTATCGTACCAGTTCTCCACCCCGTGGCAGCCGGTTCCCGCACAGGAGTTGTTGGACCAGATACCGTGGCCGCTGGAGAAACTCACCTGCCGGACCCCGTCGACATGTACCGTCGGACCGATTATCGCATTTGACGAATTGACCGTCGTTGAATGACATCGGTAACAATCGATGTTTTTGTCCGTCACATGCTTCTCGTGATTGCCGCTCAGGCTTCCGGGGCTGTTGCCGTCGTCGTGACAGCTTCCACACGCCGCCTCGCTGCTTCCCCCGATCCAACTCGTGTTATTCGATCCTGCGCCTCCGGCGAAATTACCGTGGCAGTATGACGATGCACAGGTGTTGGCGGTCCGATCCCACGATGCCTGGTTGCCGGCCAATCCGCTGAACGTCACTTCGGCAATCGAGTCCGCACCCAGGTGTCCCGCGGCCAGCATGCTCTGCGGCACCACGTGACAAACATCGCAGGCGAAGCCATCGGCTACGGAGCCGCCCTCCAGGTGGCGGGTATGCGCCCCCACGGCCCGCGTGACAGTCGATGTCTCCCCGCGCAGACCTGCCGGCGGGGCTCCGGTTTCGTTGTCCTGACCGCCGTGGCAACCCGTGCACGATCCCGTGCCGGAGCCGTGGCAATCGTCGCACAGCGTGGTATCGCGAATGGCTAGATCGACGACGCCGTTGACATGCAGGCTGCGGCCGGCAATCTGCAGGCCGGAGTCGGCCACCGTATAATGGCATTCCACACAGGATAGTCCGGCCGTGCCGACATGATACTCGTGCTTCCAGCCCAGCGATCCCGGGTCGGAACCAACATCGTGACAGGATCCACACAGGGCCTGATTGGTGTTTGTCCAGTGAGGCGCGTTGGTCGTATCACCGCCGACGAAGTTTCCGTGGCAGTAGGTCTGTCCGCAGGTGCGGCTCTGACGGTCCCAGGCCGCGCCGTCGGCCGTGCCGATGTCACCGAAAATGACCTCGGCAATCGAATCTATAACACCGTTGCCCTGAACCGGATCAAAATCCAGATGGGCGGCATCCCAGGCAAACAGGGGCACCCGGTGGCAGGACTGACAGGTCACGCCGTCGCTGACCGCGCTGCCGTGCAGGTGCAAGATGTGGGCTCCCACCGCCAGCGCGGTATCGGAGGTTTCTCCGCGCAAACCGTAGGGCGGGGCTCCGGTACTGTCGTAAAACCCGCCATGGCAGGCAAGGCAGTTATCCCGGCCCGATCCGTGGCACGAATAGCAGGACACATCGCTGATACCGCCGGCAAAATCCCGACCGTGACACTCTCCGCAGGACTCCAGGCCGCTGATAAGGGCGACACGCCCGTGGAAGTCTGCCGATGCCAACTCCATCCAGGTATCGGGGTGCGCCCCGGGGAGGGTGGGGTTTGACTTTTCCGAACTGCACCCGGCGACCAATGCCACGGTCAACAGGAGAACGATGGCGAAGCTGTATCGTCTCAATGTACTTGCGATGGTAATCTTCATACTATATCCAGCCCCGCATTGCCTATCGGTGACAGTAGCCGCAGAACCCAATACCCTCGGCATTGGTATTGACATGGCACTGATAACAGACATACCCATTATCACCGTGCCAGGCACCATGGCCGTCGAAGCGCGACATCGCCGCCGCATGGAAGCGCGGATCAGTTCCCCGGATACCGTCGAGATCGGCGTGGCAACCGCTGCGGGAACACGAGGGATCATCCGTCTCGTGGCAGGACGCGCAGTTTTCGGGATCCTGCCGGGCAGCCCGGCCGTGTTCGCTCAACCAACCGGCCGTTGAGTGAGCCAGGGGGATGCGCAGGTTGCGTTCGTGACAGTCGGTGCAGAACTCGCGACGGTTGTGGCAGCGGGTACAATCGATGTTTTTGCTGCCGGCATCGAGTCCGTGGATGAACACGTAATTCAGCTCGTGTATGTTCCCTTGCAGATTGTCGCCCTGGTGGCAGTCCTGACAGTCAACCTGTTCATGATGACAGGAGGCGCACCAGGCTTCGCGGGCCGAGGCCTCTTCGCCGTGACCGTGCCGCCAGGCGGTCGGATGAATGTCGGCCAATTGATAGCGATCGCCGTGACAGGCAGCACAACGGGATTCGGCGGTCACATTGTTGTGGCATTGCATGCATTGCGCCTTGACCGAGATGGCTGTTTTGACAACCGGGTGGTCCGATGTCATCTCGGCATGGCACGTGGCACAGGCGACCTTTCGCTCCACATGCGCCTGATGATTGAAAGCAAAGCCGGTTATCACGTGCACCGATGGCTGAGGATCATCGGGGCTGCGATGACAAATCACACAGCCCTCTTCATCCTCAACGTCATGGCAGTCGGCACACACTTCCATGTCAGGCAGATTGCGGTCGACGTTTTCGGTGCTGGTTGCGATGTCACCGTGGCAGGTTTCGCAATCGATCTCGTTCTCCTGCACATGGAAAAAGTGAGAGAAGATGATGTCGCCGGGCTTCTTCTTGACAGGCGTTTCAGTCTGAGCCACTGTGAGTCCTACCAGCAACATGATTGGAGCAACAATCATCATATACCGCTTCATAGATTTCATGGAAGCTCCAATCACCGTCCACCCGCACCAAAATATCGCGTTACACTCAGCAGCGCGCGGAAGTTACTTTCGTCCACGGCGTTTCTCAGAAACTGACCCTCCCCACGTATCAACATGGCGCCGCCACGATACTGAAGACCCAGGCCGCCGGCATAGGCCTCACTTCGCTCCTCCTGGGCCTCCTGAACACGATAGGTGGAGAGATTGGCGGATGCAAACCCGGTCCAGTGGGTGTCCAGCGCAATGTGAGCGTTCCCGCGAAGACCATCGCTGTCACCGCCGTAACCTGTCTGATGATGCCACAGCACTGTGAAGGCCGTGGTGCGCAAACCGGTCGAGGCCGCCCACGAATGATCGTCATCGAGCAAATCCACAAACACCTGTCCAACGGCCCGGATGTTCCCGATCACGCGGCGCTCAAAATCCAACCGCAGGTCTTTGGCACGCACCGCATCAATGAGCGAAAATATGGAACTGACTTCCACCGAGGGTTGACGGGTGCGAAATTCCGATGACCAATACCAGTTGCGATCTCGATATGACACCCTAGCCAGAACATCGGTAACCAGCAACTGCTCAATATCGTAGGTCACGCGCCCGTAAGTGGCCAGCCTGCGCCCGTCATGGCTGAGATCCAGCCCGACCCGGTGATAGGCCGTCAAACCGTCGCTCTTTTTGCGGAACCAGTTGCCCCCCACCGTCAGCGATGAAAACGGGCGATACGCAACCCGTCCCCCAAAAGACGCCGCATCGCTCAACGACTGCAACCGATCGTTGTGCTCGCCGGCCACGGAACTGCCGCCGAACAGGCGGATCTCCATCTCGCGAAACGGACGGATATTCGCAGTGATACCGTCGAGCACCGCGCTGCCCACCGATGTATACACAAACTGCCGACCGACATCGATTCTTGTCAGCGGGACAAGATGGTCGAGTCGAAGGTAACCGTGGTATACTCGCCAGTTTGCCTGATCCGGAGTATTGCCCGCCAGGTCACCGGTCCAGCGAAAATAGGAATTCAAGGAGATGCCCTGTCGTCCGGAGCCGCGCCAGGCAATGGCCCGGGATTGCAAACCGAGAAACGACTGCCAATGGGTGCCGTCGGGATTTTCGTAGGCGTAGACATCACCGGTCAGGCGACCGCTCACCCCGGTTCCCTGTGCGGGAACAGCCAGTATGAGTGCCGCTATCCCGGAAAGGACAACCGCTCTGAGGCGGATCATGGATTTGCGATGGGCAGAAAAAACCATACTAATTCTATCGGCTATTGCCGGGACGGATTTTAGGACAAAGTGGAGAGAGGCTGTTGCCCTCCGGTGTCCCTGCTGCCGCAGTCTCTGTGTACCCTGGTTAAGTATAAGCGAGGAAAGGTGTTTCAGCAAGGGCAGAAAAAAACGGGGCGGGTGGATTGTCCTGGTTCCACCCGCCCCGTTACCGTTTGCGTATGCGGTCGCTTATTCGTCCTCCCACACTTCTATGTCGTCGTCCGACAGATCGGGCGGCAGAAAGTCATCGGATCGTTCGATGCCTCGGTCCCGTTTGGTGCGCTTGGGCTCCAGCGCCCAGTCACAGTCCATACAGAACACGAACATACTTCTGCCTTGCGAGTCTGATTCGTACACCAGTTCATCGCTGCCGCAACGCGGACACGCTTTCAGACGATTGTGCGGTTGCATTTCACTACCTCTACGGTTCTCAAATGTAAAAGGGTTTGCGCACTGCCCGAACCCGGAGGCTCGACCGGTGGCCTTTTCACTTTCGTTTCAAGTATCTCGCAGAACAACAACCTCCGGCGGAGGTTTGATGAAGTGCTGCCTGAGACTGTAGGTATACGCTCCCTGGTTGGGTACCAGAAGCACATCGCCAACTTCAATGCCTTCTCCAAAATAGCTGTATCCCCAAATATCGTGAGGGGTACACAACGAACCGGCCACCAGACACGGTTGTTCGGTCAGACCGGGACGGGTCAGGTTGATGACGGGAAAATAGTCGCTTTCATATCGTTCCCAGCCGACAGCATTTATACCGCCGTCGACAATCACCAGATCGTCGTTTTTGCGGTCAACGACTGTCACCAGGATGTGCATGGCCTCGTGGCAGATCCATCGACCCGGCTCGACAAACACCCGGTATTTCATATCGGCCGGTATATGCGTTTGCAGGGCTTCCGCGATACTCCGGGCGAACTCATCGATTGACGAGGCCTCCTGTTTGAACCGCCGACGATAGTCAGCCGCCGGCGTGTCCTCGTGATCACCTGTTCTGCCTTCCGGTGTAGCGGCAAACTGCAACCACTCGCCGTCGGGAGGCCAATAGCCGCCCCCCACATCAATGAACGAAAGGCGACTGCGTTCAGGCGCCGCCAGAGACCGCAGGATTTTTCCAAGCCGGGCAATGAATTGCTCGTATCTCGAGGGGTCCGTGTTCCAGCTCAGGTGAAACTGCAGACCGCAGACATCGACATGTTCGCATGTCTCGGCGCGCGCCAGAAATCGCCCCAGGTCATCGGGCGATATCCCGAACTTGCGCCAGATACCGTGTTCGCCGGTGCAGAGCCGTATCCCGACCCGGACACGCTGCCCGGCCTGCGCGGCAACCCGTTCGAGACGTTCGAGTTCACCGAAACTGTCGAGGTGCACGATTACCCGCGCTGAGTGTGCCACTGCCGCCTGTAGTTCCTCGGCGGTTTTTCCGGGACCGCTGAACACGATCCGTTCGGCTTTGGACGTCAGAGCCATGGCAAGTTCGGTACCGCTGGACACATCCAGTCCGAGACCGGCGCCAACGACATCGGCCACAATGGCCGGGTGGTTGTTGCTCTTGATGGCATAGTATGTATCAACGTTGGCCATCACCCTGGCAAACGCACGCTGGAAATCGAGTATGCGATTATGGAGAGCCGATCGGTCGAAGGCGTACAGGGGTGACCCGCAGGAGCGCGCCGTTTCCAGAAACGACTCACCACGGTGCAGGAACCGCGTCACGAATGATGAGACCTCGGCGTTGCTAAGCGGCAGAATCTTCGGCGCCTGCGGCGCTGCATCCCGGGAGGGTTTTTCCACTGGTGAACTGCGCATCTCCGGGCTCCATTTCAATTGTCAGACCGCCGGCCAGACACTCGATCTGTTCTTCGAGTGTGGGAGTCGGCGACGGTTCGAATATCACGTGACCCAGCAGGCGTGAGTCATAATCATCCGGGGGCAGAATCACCCGGTGCCCCGGCGTACGGAGTATCTTGCTCATGCGCACCCCGGGGTAGCTTTGCAGCGCGGACGCATCGATTCGTCTGATCTGACCAGCGTCTCTCGTCAGCAAACGCAAGCCAACCAGCCGGGTCCAGCGGTCGGCGGGCGGGATGGAGTTGTGCTTCCCGCGAGCGTGATCAAGAGCAAACAGCAACATGTCCACACCGACGCTCTGGCGGATGAGATCGGGCAGGCAGTCGCCTCCGGGGCGCGGCGTCAGCTCCAGAAACACCGGCTGGCCCTGCTGCACCATGAAATCCACCATGCATAATCCCCGGGTCAAGCCCAGTGCCAGAGCCGCGCCGGCAATCTGTTCGCGCAGGAGTTCCTGCGGGAGTTCGCCCGGCAGCCGCCCCGGGACGACATAAGCACGGGTGGTCCCGAAATAGGGTCCGGTCTCGGGGATCTTGCGGGCGATACGGACAATTTCCACAAACCCGTTATCGATTCGAAAATCGGCACTGAATTCCCGTCCGGTAACAAACTGCTCAATCTCGAACACATCGCCGCCAGTACCGCACTGGCCAGGCTTTCCTGTTTTCCCGCAGCTTCCCGCGGATCCGGCTTTCAGGATCCCAAAGGCCTCGATGATATCAAGACGATCCGAGCACTTGAAGGTCAGCACACTGCCGGTACCGGTCAGTGGTCTCAAAATGACCGGATACCCGTGGTTTTCTGCAAACGTAAGCGCTTCGGGTACAGCCGATACGGTCGCCGCATGGGAGCTGTTGACACCATGCTTCTCCCAGGCTGCCTTGGTGAGGAACTTGTTGTGGCAGGTACGGATCACTTCCAGGGAGGGGTATGGCAACCCGAAATGGTGACCAATCAGCGATGCCAGCTCCATAGCTTCGCAGTCAAACGCCACCACTCCCCGGAGCCTGGAGTGGGTCCGGTGCAGGTGATTGGACAACAACCGCACGACTTCGTGGGGGCGACGTAAATTAGTCACGATCTCAGAATCGGCCGCCGGGGCTTCCGCCAGGTGCCGCAGTCGTTCCTGCGATTCGGTGATAAACAACGCCTGTCCCGGCGCATGCTGGTTGATATGGCTGATGTAGTCGAAGGTCGTTCCGACAACCAGAACCTTTCCTTCAGACACGGGCTCCTCCTGCAGGACGGATCGCCGTCATGGAAGGTTGGGCGACCAGGGTCGGTGTATCGTGATACCGCAAATCGTGCTCATCGGTCAACTCATACAGTGGCTTTGCCGTCAGATGAAACTGGGTTTTCCAGTTGAAATCACCACACAGGAAATCTACGCTGGCGAGGTGATTCTCGCAAGCCCAGTTCATGTGGTATACGTTGATATATTTGGCAATGCCCGGGAAAGCCCGGCTGACCCCCCCGGCCAGAAGCGTATAGTGACTGTTATAGACGCTCCCCAGATCGACCGCCGCAACCTGGCCGTCGATCACCATCGCAGTGACACGTAACCAGCCACGAACCTTCAACAGTCGGGTCAGACTGCGGAAACTCCGCAGAAAGCGCGGATCGAAAAAATACGAATCCTCACCGTACCGACTGATATTCATAGCAATCATCGTCTCAAGATCATCATGCTCATTCAACCGAACTTCTACGCCGCGGGCATCAAACTGTTCCAGTTCCCGCCGCAGACGTTTTGCGGATTTGTGAGAAAATGCCTCGAAATACCTGTTTATGTCAAAATCGTACTGTGCCGGCCCGAACGTATAGCTGATCTCGTCCACCGCCAGACGGCCGGCGTGAGTGCCGTCCGGTTCGCAAAGGTATCGAAGCTCGAAGCGTCCCGGAATCATACTCAACATCTGCCGCGTCATGGAAACATCGGTTGTCACCAGACGGTTCTGTTCCAGCCAGGTCTTGCCGTGCCACGTCTCGCCGGGGAACCACTGGTACACGTCGACCTCCTCATTGTAGCACAGGGGGAGGAAGCCACGCACCCGCCCTTTTGCCTCACAAACGATGAAGTGCAGTCGGTGGTTGTAGTGACGGTGAAAGCACTCGCGCACTTCCCACAGGTCAGAGATCTGTCTGGCCGGGATCAGGGTCTTCCAGAGTTCGGCACACTCATCTACATCGCTGGTAACCCGAAACGTATACATCGCTACTGTCTCAGGTTAATCTGGGTGGTGCACCGCGAACCCCGGAAAAACTCCAGGGCGAACTCCTCTACAACCGCAGGATCATACGGTTTGCAGCTAAAGACATCAAGATAGGTCGCGTTCGTCAGATTCGCAAAGTGGGCCGAGATCAGCGAAGTCTCGATGAGTTGCACCATAGAGAAACCCGCCACCCGCTCATCCTCACCAAAGTTCACGACCTGGCAATCACCAAACCGCTTCATGGCGATAAGATCACACAGTTCCGCGACAAACCTCTTAATCTCGGACGCGTCGCGGATAATATCGGGGTCACAATCATAAATGTCGAAGCTGCACGCCAGGCCCCAGGCAGACTGAATAGTCTCGGCACCGTAGTGTGCCAGCTCCCGATAGGCGGCCAGGCGCGGAACCGCACCCTCAGTGGCCGCACCTGATGTAAACTGTGTTGTCATTAACTTTCTCCGTCACCTTATGGTTTGTCGGGCAACCCGCCGACGTGCTATACGCCGCGGATTACCCGACGACGCGTGATGCTAATGCTCGCCCGCGGGGAGTATCACGGCATCCAGCACATGCACTACACCGTTACGGCACCAAATCTCTTCTTCCAGCACGATCGCATTGCCGACCGTGATGTTTTCGTCACTGATCGAGATTGCCACCTTCTCGCCATCGAGCGTGACAACCTTTCGGTCCTCGTCAAAGTCAAACGTTATGTAGCGGTTGACCACAATGTGTCTGGCCAGCAGGGCACGGAGCTTTTTGGCATCCTTACGCACCGCCTTGAGATCGATAGTACCAATGGCCGAATCGGTGGGAACAAACACCGTGTGAGGTCCCTCGCCGGTGAGAACCTTGTCCAGACCCGCCTCGGTCAGCAAAGCAAAGAACTCCTTAGCGTCATCGATTCCGGCCAGAGTAGCCAGAAGGTCCGGCGGCTCCTCGACTGATAGCAGGTCTTCCTCGTCCTCCGCAATCATCGGCTCGTCCGGTTCATCATCGAAAGCCACCGCCGCTACGGCCAGCAGCAATACCGGCAGCAAGGCAAGCAACATCCACTTTCTACGCATACGCTCTTTCCTTTTTTTCTCCAGTGCGTCTTCCGCGCCTGCAGGTGGCTCGTGTCGGTAGCTGACCTGGTCGGTTGTTCGGGTACAATCCCTGCTCTAAAACAGCAACCGCCGAACCGGATACATCCGGCCGGAGTATCTCCGGCTGTTGTCAACCATGCACTTCTGACCGTCGTAATCGACCGATTCGCTACCCTGTTGTGTGAGTGCAACCCCGTTCTCGGGCCGCGAGGCGGATGGATCAGGACCAATGCCTAATGCCGCTCTGTCCTCGTGTCCGGCAAGGCTTCACTGATAAACCGAGCCAAACTGGCGACAAACGCACTCCTTAACGACATAAAGGTTTTGTCAACATCCTCCTGGGAGGACGTAATCACCGCAAAAGAGTAATAGCCGGATATGAACCCGGCAATGGCACAGGCCAACCGGCGCAACACCGGTCTGGGTATGGGTTGTGAAATGGCAGAGTCGATCAAGCCTTCTATGACCTTCAGGTAGTCAACGAACGGCGTCTCAATGCCATCATAGCCGTCAACCAGCGTCAGGTCAGCACGACCCTGATAAAACAGAACGAAGTCTTCCCAGCGTTTGCTGAAAAACTCGATGTGGGCGCCTATCATGGCATCCAGCAAGGAAACCAGGTCCGGCTGAACCTGACAGCGATCCTGAATCTGGCCGGCCAGTTCGGAAAGGACTTCCTTCATGAGATCGCCGATCAACTCTCCCATGTCATTGAAATGATAGTAGAACGTGCCGCGACCGACATCCGCACGCACGGTGATATCATCCACCGTGGCCCGGTCCAGGCCTTTTTCAGCCACAACTGTCCGTCCGGCCTTGAGCAGCTTGGCCCGGGTCCGATCAAACCGTCGGCCGTGCCGGGTCTGCTTTTTGTTGCCCGAATCGTTGTCTTTCGACGTATCTGCCGCGATCATATCATTCATCCCTGTCATTTTCGACTATATCGTCAGTTTCGACGTCGTTGTCAACACGATTTACGTCCCCGACCCGTTATTTTAGGTCGTTTTCCGTTATTTAGCGACTATTTGTGTCTGATTACTGGCATTTCGGCCCACGACTGCCCCGAAGGTCTCCGAGCAGTTGAACGGTGGCCGGTTGCTCTCGGTCTCCGTTCGGGCGGCAGGTGCCGGTCTTTCTCCTTGGGTCCGGACTTGAATCACCCTTATACTTGGCTAACGGGACAATTTTGGTGGTGCCTCCGGCACTGATCTGCCATAGAAGAGGGAAGGAACCCGGCATGGAAATCCTGAAAGAGTTTGTAACCCGGTTGCAATCGTTTATTCCCACGGCAATCGCCATCATCGGAGTCGCGGCCGTTTTGATAGCCTCCCGGTGGTTTGTGGCTCATCGTTATTCGGCTCTCCCCGGCATGAAGTTCCGTCGCCAGATGACCACCCTCATCCTCTCGTTTTTTGGGCTGCTGGTCATCATTCTGGCCCTGCCGGTCAGTGAGTCCACCACCGGCCAGTTGCTCAGCCTGTTTGGGTTATTGCTTTCGGCGGCCATCGCCTTGTCGGCCACAACCTTTGTGGGCAATATCATGGCCGGCCTGATGTTGCGTGCGGTCAAGAATTTCCGGGCGGGGGATTTTGTCCGAATTGGAGACCATTTCGGACGGGTGTCTGAACGCGGGCTGTTCCATGTGGAGGTCCAGACCGAGGATCGCGACCTGGTGACGCTGCCAAACCTGTATCTGGTCACCACGACATCAGGGAAGCCCTGCTCCAGGCGGCGAGGGACACTACTCTCGAGGATCCGTTCGTTCAGGTAATCGAACTGGGCGACTATTCCGTGGTGTATCGGATAGCCGGGCTGTTGACCGATACCAAAACGCTACTTACCACCCGTTCGACGTTGCGGACCAACATGCTGGACTGCCTGCATCGGGCGAATATCGAGATTGTCTCCCCCACGTTCATGAACCAGCGGGTGCAGCCGCCCGATCGGACGTTCATTCCGCGCGTCAAAACCGCCACCGCTCCGCCGAAAGGTGAAACTCCATCGCCGGAAGCCGTTGTGTTCGACAAAGCCGATGAAGCCGAATCGCTGGAGAAGCTGCAGGAGCGCCAGAAAAATCTGGGCGAAGAAATCGACAGGTTAAAGGCCTCGTTGGGCAACGCACAGGATGAAAACGCCAAGGCGGCGATTGAAGTGGAGATCGAAAAACTGCGCACCCGTCTCGAGCGTCTGGCGATATACATCGACGAACGCCGGAAGGGCGACTGAGTAGGCAGCGGCGTACTCTGAACTCTCTTCCCGTGAACTTCCCACCCCCGTCCGTTGTTCTCCCTGCATGCAACAACGGAGGATTCCATGATCAAACTACGCCCCGCCAATGAACGCGGGCACGCCGACCACGGCTGGCTCAATACCTGGCATACCTTCTCGTTCAATACCTATTACGATGAAAACTACATGGGCTTTCGCGCTCTACGGGTTATCAACGACGATCGCGTCCAGCCGGGCAAAGGATTCGGCACCCACCCGCATCAGGACATGGAAATTGTCACCTACATTCTGGACGGCATGCTGCAGCACAAAGACAGTATGGGCAACGGCTCCATTATCAAGCCCGGCGATGTCCAGCGCATGAGCGCCGGCAAGGGCATTCTGCACAGCGAATTCAATCCGTCGCAGGACGATCCCGTGCATCTTCTCCAGGTGTGGATCACGCCCGATCGCAAAGGTGTGGATCCGACGTATGATCAGAAGCACTTTTCCCGCGAGGAAAAACTGGGCACACTGCGCCTGATTGCGTCACCCGACGGTCGCGACGGCTCGGTATCAATGCGACAGGACGCATCGATCTATGCCACGCTGATTGAGAACGGGACGGAACTCTCGCTGCCGATAGGGACCGGTCGCCATGTCTGGGTGCATGTCGCCAGAGGCGATGTCAAACTCGGGGAGCATAAATTGACCGGTGGCGACGGCGCCGCGATTTCCGGGGAGGCTTCCCTCACGCTCACCGGATTGGGCGCGGCCGAAGTCCTTCTGTTTGATCTGGCCTGACCTTGATGGGAGTGTGTTTCGGCGGCAGTCAGTACCGGCGCCTTTAGCCGATCAGGCCTCGGCGTTACCCGAAAAGCGGAATGATTTCAGGTGTAGGGTGGGAGCCAGCACCCCCAGTCCACCGGCGTCGGGCCGGACAAGTTCACGCTCACGCGAGACGGCGACCGTGGTTCCCAGTGCGCGCATCAGGGAATCCGTGAAGCGAAGGTTCCGCACTCCCCCCGCGATTTCGCCGTTCCTGATCAGCAGAGTGCCATCGCGGGTGAGACCCGTCAACGTATCGTTTCGAGATCCCGGACAATTACGCACGTAATGCAGGCGGGTTACCAGCAGACCGCGCCTGACCCCGGCTATCATCCCATCTCGCTTCACTCGTCCGGCCTTTACCACCAGGTGCCAGGGCCAGACCCCAAAGTGGGACCACATGGGCGGCGGCGCGTGACCATCGCCCGCCTCGCTCTCGCTGGTTCGCTGTTTGACGCCCCCGATCGCCACACCGCGATCGATCAACATGATCTTCCTGCGCGGCATCCCCTCAAAGTCAAACGGCCAGCACAGCATGCCTCGTTCAAAGGCATTGTCCTGAATGGTAATTTTGTCTGAAGTCACCTTCCTGCCGATCCGCCCCACCATGAAGGAAGTGCCATCGGCCAGGGTGCGGGATCGGAACCCCTGCAAAGACAGAATGCCCAGCATGTCGGCCAGGGCGGGTGGTTCCAGAATAACCTCGTAGGAACCGGGCTTGACAGACACCGGATCGGCCGATTCGTTGCACCGGTCGACCGCCCGACGGGCGATGGCTTCGGCCTCCAGGTCTTGCAGCCGGTACGACAGACCATGGCCGTACCCGGACGAGGTTTTGCCCGACGCTATCACCGACACAGATGCCGTCGACATAACGTGATGTGCCCGCACGCCCCGGGTACTGACTATGCCCAATTCAATCTCATTGACCGACAGGGCGCCATCGGCCGACAGCCCCGCCTTGCTGACAACCTCAATGAACGATTTTACCAAACGTGCCCGCCGCATCGGCGTGGCCCGAATCGTGGCTTCATCGCGCTGCTCGACTTGACGGTACTTGCGGGGTCGCGGCAGACCGGGACACTCCGGGTTGTCGGGTTGTACACGGGCGATATCACAGGCACTCTCCCGCGTGCGCAGCAGATCCGCAGTGCTCAGCGAGTTCGTGACCGCCAAACCCATTCGTCGACCAACCATCGCCCGCACGAATACCTGGGGCCGATCCGACTGGACATTCTGGTGAATCCGGTTGGCGGCGTATCGCGTAACCGACTCACGGTTGCCCCAGTAAGCTACTTCCAGATGGTCAGCCGCCGAACCGACCAGCAGTTTCTCGAGCCGTGCGAGCAGACGCTTTTTCCCTATCATCGGCTGGCTCCAATCTCTACGTCGCGAAAACGCGCCGGAGCGGCACCGTGCCCCAGATGCATGACCTGCATCGGTACTCCCTTGCCGCAACTCAGCACACCAAACATCTTCCAGTGCCGTCGATTACAAACAGCGTCGCACGCCCCCCAAAACCGGGGTGTGATACCGGTATAAAGCGGATTTTTGTACAGTTGACCCAGCCTGCCGTTTTTGATCTCCCTGGCGCATTCACAACTGAATTGGAAGTTCAGCCGCTGATCGTCGATAGACACATTGGAAATGGTATCAAGAAATACACCGCGCGATGTATCCTCAACCATATCCTCCAGTTCCCACTCGCCCGGCTCCAGATTGATATTGGTCATGCGGATGAGCGGCATATTGTGCCAGCCGTCGGCCCGCATCGTCCCATTGGACTGTTGTCCCAGCTGTCGAGCGGTCTCACGACTTGTGAGATATCCGACATGAATGCCGCGCTCCACCAGCGGTACTCGCTGAGCCGGCACACCTTCATCGTCATACCCAAACGTCCCCAACCCACCTGGAATGGTTGCATCGGCGGTGAGGTTTACCTGTTCAGATCCATATTGACGTTTTCCTAACTGATCAATCGTGAGGAATGATCCGCCCGCGAGCGATATCTCCGTGCCCAGCACGCGATCCAATTCCGACGGATGTCCGCAGGACTCATGAATCTGCATGGCCATCACGTGTCCGCCGAGTATGGCCGTAACCTTTCCCGCCGGACAGGACTTCGCCTTGAGCAGAGCGGCAGCCTCATCCCGAATTTGCTCCGTGCGCGCCATCAGGTTCAAGGCTTCAACATGCTCATAACCGCCCGTCGCATGCTCCCCCCGGGTGGTGCCGCCAGTCGAACGGGTTTGTGAATCACGACCGTCGGATGCGACGGCATGGCAACCGGCACCCGATTCAATCGTCTGCTGGTCAATCAGCGAACCGTCGGTTGATGCAAACACTTTGGAAGTGCGGAAGAAGGACATGGACGCTTCGGCGGTTTTGATGCGTCGCTCCTGCAGCAACGACGCCGTCACACCGAGAAGCAGGGCCTGCTTATCCTCAAGCGGCACCTCGAACGGATCCCGCTCGCAGGGCGATTGATAGCTGTCGATGTACGCTTCCTGCTCCGCCAGTTGCACCGATTCCCCCCGGGTGATGGCGCTGGCCCGTGCAATCTCCAGAGCGGCGGCGGCGGTTTTGATGAGCGCCGACGGTGATCGGTCGACCGTGGCGGCGAATCCCCAGCAGCCGTCGGCCAGTACTCGCACGCCCACTCCGGCGTCAAGTTCGCGAGCAAGGTTGTCGGTTTGGCGGTTGGTAACATGGATATGTTCCCGCTCCTGAGATACATACCGACAATCGCCGTAAGCCACCCCTCGCGACTTCAGCCACTGGATGCATTCCTGCAGGCGATGTTTCATGGGAGTTTCACACTCCTGATTATTGGGACTCAGAGATACTGAACCATACTACACGGTGCAGGTTCAGGCAAGAAATTGTAGAGGGGCCGTTGGCCGATGCCTCCGGGGGGCACCGGGAACCTCCCCTGTAGATTGGTGTTACGTCTGTACTGCGCCGCCTGGCACCTCCGGGTATGCGCTTGTCAGTGACTAACATGTCGACAGGAGATGTCATGTTTCGAAATAGCATTGCCCCTTTTATTGTCAGTGCCCTTATCATGACCGGCTGCGGCCAGGCGGACACCGCCGACAAGAGCAGCCCGGGCAAAACCTCAGCCAGCGAGAGCAGTATGACCGAAGTAGATTACCGTGATATCCCCCTGAAGACCATCGACGACAAACCGACCACGTTGTCGGCCTTCAATGGCAAAGTAGTGTTGATTGTCAATGTCGCCAGCGAGTGCGGTTATACGAAACAGTATGCCGGTCTGGAGGAACTGTACCGTGAATACAGAGACTCTGGTTTGGTAGTGGTGGGCTTTCCGGCTAACAACTTCGGCGGCCAGGAACCGGGAAGCAACGAGGAAATCCTGAGTTTCTGCCAGACGAAGTTTGATGTTACGTTTCCGATGATGGCAAAGGTTTCCGTGAAGGGAAAGGACAAACACCCGCTGTTTGCCTACCTGACCGAGCAGTCCGGCCACCCGGGCGAGATCAAGTGGAACTTCTCGAAGTTTCTGCTGGACCGCGACGGCAACCTGGTGTCGCGCTACGACTCCGGTGTTGAGCCGATGTCCGACGAACTCACGGGTGCGATCAGGAAACTGCTCTAGCAGGCGGTGAATGACCGGCTATCACTTGAACGG
>JAHIVM010000428.1 GCA_018816665.1 Candidatus Zixiibacteriota bacterium | reverse complement strand
CGAGCAGTAGTCACACGCACAGGAAAGATCGCTATGAAAACAATACTTGTTCTCTCCCTGCTCGCAGGCACGGTAGCCCTGGCTGCCTGCTCGGGCGACAAAGAGGCCGCTGATTTGACCAAAGTCCCGGCCGTCGTTGATGCCGAGGCGGTGGCCGCTGTCGCGCTCGACGGCACACCGGTGGAACTGGCCGGAATCACCTTCACGCCGCCGACCATCTGGACCGACAACGGTCCCAGCGGCATGCGGCAGGCCGACTACTCCTACGGCCCTCTCGATGACGACACCGAAGCGGCCGGGGTGGCGGTGTTTTATTTCGGACCCGATTCGGGCGGCGGCGTGGATGCCAACATCAAGCGCTGGCTCGGACAGATGTGGGTGCCGGAATCAGATCCTGAAACCGCGGCGACACGGGCGAAGGTCATCGTGAACGACATGACTGTCCACACCGTACAGCTCCTGGGAACGTACAACGCCGGCATGGCCGGCCCGATGTCCGGCGGCAAAACCGTGCCGAAAGAAAACTACCTGTTGTCCGGCGCGGTGCTTGAAGGGCCGCAGGGTCTGGTGTTTTTCAAGCTGACCGGGCCGGTGCACACGGCTGAGAAAATGAACATTGCGCTGACCGCCATGCTGCAGGGCGTGACGCTGACCGATCAGACCCATTGATATAATAGTGCAGATCACGAGAAAGGCCGGCGCCCTCACGGGGCACCGGCCTTTCTCTCAAGTATCAACTTTCTTGCGCGGGGGTGGCTCCTCCGGTTCTCGGGCCATGGGGAAGCGTGGGGGGTGGCGCTCTCCATACAACTGACCTACTTCCGCTCCCATCACAAACACGAGCGACGCATAGTAAATCCAGAAGGCTACCACAACTATCAACGCATACGCGCCGTACACGCGCTCGAAGGTCAGGAAATGCCCGATATACCATCCAAACGCATACTGGGCCACATGCCACAGAGCGGTCGCCCACAGGGAACTTACGATAATCGTGCAGCGCCGCACTTTACCCTGAGGGAGGGCAAAGTACACGACCGCGAAACTAATGAACACCAGCGCCCACGAAACGGCGTGGAGCGCCAGACCGCCTATCAATGTGTCATACAGACCCTGCAGCAAGGTAGTATTCTCGGCGAATTCCTTGGCCACTTTGACTGTGGGGAGAATAGTCACTGAAATCAGGAAGAAGATGAGGACGACCACCACGAGACCAAGATCGCGCAACTTGCCGATCAACACTGACTGGGTGACACTGACTCGAAAGATCGTGTTCAGAGCGGTGCGCATACTGCTGAACAGGCCGCTGGCGGCAAACAACAATCCAAACGTTCCTATGATCCCGGCCTGGTTCTTGTACCTGGCAAATTCGTTGATGCGGGCAAGCAGGAGGTCCACCACATAGTTGGCATAATCCTCGTAGGGGATCACCTGTGACATCAGGGTACGAATCTGCTCCCCGACCCGAGGCTGTTCGAGGATTGCCGAAACAGCGGCAAATACAATCAGGATCAGGGGAATGACGCAGATGAATATGGAAAACGCCAGCCCGCTGGCCAGCAGGAAAACATGGTGACTGTCCACTCGCTCGTATAGTCCGCCACCGTAATGCGCTATGAATTTCTTCAAGTGGCGCATATCCAGGTTTTTGAACGGAAATTTACTCATACACTCTCTTGACCAACCATCTGGCTCACTTCGAAAATCCGTCAGTCAGACTGATTTGTCAAGGTTGGTCTGATTTCGAGTCATAAATAACGGCGGTTTCAAGATCACCCGGTAATCGGTATATTGGAGTGTAGCCCAAGCCGCCGAGGCCGGGTGTGTCCGGAACCGATCAATTGGACATTCTGCCTGGGTGGTGCGTCGTTACAAGTAACTGCCGAGTGCCAGAACCCGATCGGTAAACTTCTTCGTTCCGGAGAGGCCGCATATGAAACGGATTGTCCCATACGCAGCAGCTATTGTAGTGCTCATTGCCGTACTGGCCGGAGCCGAGACCCCGCAAATCGACGGCGCCCCCTTCTGGTCAACCTCAGAACTCAACGTTACGACAACCGGTATGACCTGGCGTGACGCCAATCGCGACGGCATAGTTGATGCCTTTTACTCCAATGGCAACGATATCACCCAATCACCCAACATGCTGTACCTGTTCGACGGCAACGCCCTGCCGTCGGCCGCCGTCTGGTACTCCAGCAACCATGAATACTCCGGTCACGGCGCGGTGGGGGATGTTAACGACGACGGCTGGCCGGACTTTGCGGTCGCCAACTACCTCGGGACGGGCTGGTATCACACCAACGTGGGCGACCTGTACCTGAATGTCGGCGGAAATCTCGATCCTGACCCCGCCTGGCAAACGCCCGACAGCATGTTTTCGTTTTCCTGTGCTATGGGCGATGTGGACAACGACGGTGATCTGGATATTGCTTTCGCAACCGGCGAAGGATACACCGGGTATCGTCAACCGGATCGCATCTACCGCAATGCCGACGGCATGTTTGAGGACAGCGCCTGGTGGCAGTCCGCCGTCGGAACCCAGGCTCTGGATGTCGCCTGGGGCGATGTTGACAACGACGGCGACCTGGATCTGGCGTTCTGCTACGATGGGGACGCTACCGCCGTCTATTACAATCACAACGGAACAATTGAAGCATCTCCGTCCTGGCAGGCCGCGACGGTGGAATCGGGCAATACTCTCATGTTCGGAGATATGGACGGCGACGGCTGGCTGGATCTGATCGTGGCCTACAACAACCAGAACGGCGGCAACGGGTACTTCCGGGTATATCAAAACAACGGTGCCGGCATCCTCGGTACGACAGCGGCCTGGCAGTCGGCCACCGGCGGATACGGCTCGGCGCTGGCGTTGTATGACTACGACAACGATGGTGATGACGATCTGGCGGCCGGACGCTGGTTCAACCGCCTCATGATCTACGAAAACACCGGTTCTGTTTTCACTACATCGCCCGTCTGGCAAAGTGTGACCTCAGTTGTGGCCGAAGAGCTGGCCTGGGCCGATCTCGACGGAGCCGGGGTTGAGAACCTGTGCGACACATTCCCATGCGATGGCTCCCGTTCGCTTTTCTACACGCGACATCATCCCCTCTACGAAGTTGATTCCCTTGTTGCGGATGGAATGCCGCTGGATTACCCGGACTTCTGTTACGATGCCTTCTCCGGCTGGGTGTCGCTTGCCGAGGCTCCTCAGACCGATCTGAAGGTTCATTACCGGTACTCATTCAGGAACGATCTCACGGTTTGTAACTGGGACACGGTCAGTATGGCTTTCGAAAACACCGCCGCCCCGCTCGTCCATCTGGTGGCGGATCCGTCGGTCGGCTGGGCGCCGCTGGAGGTTCAGTTTATTGACAGCTCGGTCGGCGCCACCTCGTGGGACTGGGATTTCGGCGACGGACGTACCTCGGCGCTGCAGAATCCGATAGTGACATTTGCAGAAGCCGGGGCTGTGGATGTCCAGCTAACGGTGGAACTGCCCGATGGTCCTCACAACCGGACGGTCCGTCATGCGGTCGCGGTGCTGGGCGATACCCTGACCTTCAGCGATGTGGTGTTTCCCGTGCCCGGTAACCACATTGTACAGGTCGAATTGCGAAACTCGCAACCGATGTACGACCTGACTCTGCCCCTGTCGTTTGCCGGCGATCTGGAGATGAGCCTCACCGACGTTTCGGTGGCCGGCTGTCGTACCGACTATTTCGAGGACGTACGCATTACCCAGTTCAACCCGTGGGCCAAAACCGCAGTCGTGTTCATAGCGGCGAGCTCAACCGGCGCGGGGGTGGGGCTGCCCCCCGGTGACGGCGCTGTCCTCAACCTGCATTTTACGGTCGGGTCCGGGGGGGCAACCGAAGTGACCGTGGCCGACGGCACCTCGGATTCGTTGTGGCTGGACGCCTCGTACGCGCAGTACCGCCCAAAAGTGGTCAGCCTGCGTTCATATGTGGGGTCCTGCGGCAATCTCGATGGTTCCACCGACGGCGTGGTGGACATTGCGGATATCACTCGCCTGATCGAATTCCTGTTCATCACGTTTGAGCCTCCCGCTTATGCCGAACACGCCAATATCGACGGGTCGGCCGACGGGGTGGTGGATGTGGGGGACCTGACAGACCTGATAGGTTATCTGTTCCTGTCCGGGCCGCCGCCCTATTGCCCGTAAGGGTGCCCGCTGCATTACATTGTTGCCAGAGCCGGACTTTTTTGCGTCATTATACTAAACCCCCCGATTCCGGGGTGACACGGCCGGGGTTCCTGACCGGTCCAATCGATGCCACACTATCCTGTCGTATTCGGGAGAGTTCTGTATGACCGGATATTATGCCAGCAGACTATCCGCTAATCGTCTTCGACGGTGTTACGAAATCGCGCCGCCGAGAGTGCAGCAATACCTCAAAGCGGAAATCGATCATGTGTTGTCCCGACTGAACCCGGGGGACATGGTTCTCGAACTGGGCTGCGGCTACGGCCGGGCTCTGGAATTCATCGCCCCGGCGGTCAATTCGGTGGTTGGTATCGACAGCTCCGAATCCAGCCTGTTCCTGGCCCAAACGGTTGTAGACCGCCTGAAGAACTGCTACGTGTTGTGCATGGACGCCGTCCACCTGGCCTTTGGACCCCGTGAATTTGACAGCGTGGTGTGCATTCAAAACGGCATCTCCGCCTTCCAGGTTGACCAGCGGGCTCTCATTCGCGAGGCCCTGCGGGTTACCCGCCCCGGAGGGAAAGTGCTTTTCTCGACCTACTCCGATAAGTTCTGGGAGGATCGTCTGGCCTGGTTTCGGCTGCAGGCCGAGGAGGGGTTGATCGGCCCAATCGATGAAGAGCGCACCGGCAACGGCACGATCGTGTGTACGGATGGGTTTGTCTCGGCCACGGTCGATGAAGCCGCGTTTCGGCGGTTTGCCGAGGTGCTGGAGGTTGAGGCGCAAATCACCGAGGTTGACGAATCCAGCCTGTTTTGTGAGTTGGCTCCCCGCTGACCGATGCAGCCCAATTGCCGCGAGCCATCCTGCTCTCGCGCTAACCAATTACATTGCAAGCATTTAGCGCGACGATCACTGTCCTTTTTAGTGACTTCCATATGGTAACATTAAATAAATCAATTTCTCTATTAACTTTTTCAACTATACTGCGTACACTTGATCAAAGGAATTAACGCAAGGAGATCGATTGATGACACAGCCCTGGCAGAATCTGACAGCCCTCACCGGATCCCGCAAACTGGTGATCGAACGGGTTCGCCTGCTGGACGAGGGCACTGCTATCGAGGGCCAGTTCGATTTGCCCCCCCTGGCGGCCCTCACCGCCGAGGATCAGGTCTTTGTGGCCGCCTTTGTGCGCAGCCACGGCTCCATCAAGCAAATGGAGGCCATGTTTGGGGTCAGCTATCCCACGATCAAGGCCCGGCTGAACCGTTTGTCCGGACTACTTGACTTTGTGGATATTGGCGAGGCGCCAAAATCATCGGAGATCCTGGAACGACTGGATCGCGGAGAAATGACGGTAGAAGAAGCACTTGAGCAAATCAGAAAGGAGAGAAATCATGGGTAACGAAAAACAGCAAATCCTCAGCATGCTGGCCGAGGGCAAGATTACGGTGGATGAGGCCGAGCGCCTGCTCGATGCTACCGAGGGATCCACCGATCAGCCGAAACCGATTGAGCCGGAAGTGATCAAAACCAAAGGGAGTCCCAAGAGCCTGTATATTCAGGTCAACCCCAAGAACGGTCACTCGCACAAGGGCCAGGTGAATATCCGGGTGCCGCTGATGTTGATCAAGGCGGGCGTGAAGCTCGGTGCGGTGATGCCGGGGAAATCGAAAGAGTCGGTCAACGCGGCTCTGCGCGATCACGGCCTGAACATTGATGTCGGCAATCTGGATTCGGCGGCCATGGATGAGTTGATTCACTCCCTGAGTGAGGCCTCGATCGACATCGACGATGAAAAGGAAACGGTACGTATCTACTGCGGCTGAGGCGGCCAACTTAGAAGAACAGACCGCTGATATAGCGGACGGCGACAAAAAGCAGGGCCGCCGAAAGTCCGGCCTTGATTACCCGCGCGGGTACAAATCTCTGACTTCGGGCGCCCAGGTACATGCCGCATAACCCTCCGGCGCCGAATAAGCCGCCCAGCAGCCAGTCAGGACGAGCCTCCATGTCCGGGTTGAGGCCGCCCAGGATCTGGTAAAACACAACGCCGGCCAGCGAGGTAACAAAAGTTCCCATCAGGGCCGCCCCGGAAACCGTGTATACGGGCATGCGATAGAAGGCCACAAAAAACGGCACAATAATCGCACCGCCGCCGATGCCGTATATTCCCCCGATAATACCAACAACAAAACAGAGCACCATAATGCCGGGCGTGGCGAAGTCATACCGCTGACCTTCAAACGTAAAGCCCACTCGTCGCAGGCTGAAGTGTGGCTCCGTGACCGTGAACCCTCCGGCCGGCCCTTTGGCTTTTTGGGTGCCGCCGCGTATGGTGTCCATCAGCAGGCGGAAACCGATGTACAGCAGCACACAGCCGACAAACACTTTGAAGTGAGTCGGGTCCGGCAGATACGAAACCCGTATCCAGGCGCCGATGAACACACCCGGCAGGGTACCGATCACCACCGCCCAGGTCAGCGGCCAGACCATCCGTTGTTCTCGCACGAAACGATACACGCCCGATGGAATAGCCACCACGTTGAACACGTGGTTGGTGGCGGACACCGACGGCGAGGTATACCCCAGCACGCTTACCTGAAAGGGCAGGAGAACAAACGCACCGGACAGGCCACCCATGGAAGCAAAAAACGAAAAGCAGAAGCCCACCAGGGGCGGCAGCCACAGGGGAGTGTCAACTCCCGAAATGGGAAAGTTCATGCTGCCAAGTTATGACGGAATCGCTCCGTGCACCATAACAATTTTGTCGCCGGGCAGGATGTACGACACAACCGGACTCGTCCACAATCTGGCGGCAGAAAGCCGTTGTATGAATTGTCGGCGGCGTGTATTTTTCAGTAGAGAACAGCTGGCCTGCTGTCGAGTCACAGTGTCATCACCCGGACATTCGCATCTCCAGTTGCACGGAAGAGACGAGTACAATTCACATATGTACTCGCAAAAGCACTGATATGGAGGATATTTTCATGCCGGTGAACAGACTAAGAGAGTATCTGGAAAAGACCCATGTGCCGTACGTGACCAAACGTCACACGCCGTCTTTCACGGCTCAGGAAACGGCTCATGTGGCCAACATTCCGGAACAGGAGATGGTCAAGACGGTGATGATCAAGGTTGACGGTGAACTGGCGATGGCGGTTCTGCCGGCCAGGTACCGGGTCGACTTCAGCCAGCTCCGACGGCATCTGGGAGCCAGGACTGTCGAGTTGGCGGGTGAGCACGAGTTCAGCGAAATGTTTCCTGCCTGCGAAACCGGCGCCATGCCGCCGTTCGGAAATCTCTGGGGAATGAAAGTGTATGTGGCCGAGGCACTGACAGACGATCGCGAGATTGCCTTCAACGGCGGATCTCACACCGAACTGGTGAAAATGTCGTTTGCCGATTACCAGATGCTGGTAAAACCGACTATCGTCCGCTTTTCATCGCGACGGGTCTGGTAACGGTGTCGGGACAGTCAAGTCTGTCGATCAGGACGACGTTTCGTCGGCATCCGGGACAATGTCCTCGTCCCCGTCCATAAGCTCCGACAGGATGTTATGGGCTTCAATCCCGTCCTCTGACCGCACCTGGAGCGTCATATTTCCTATCATCGGATGAAATCCAAACGTCTCGGCGATAATCTGGCCGTCGACAAAACAATCAATGTCCGCCTCCTCGAGCAAAGACTTTGCCAGCATCAATGCTGAAGGGTCCGATGAACTGAATACCGCCGCCAGTTCGCCGTCGTCCAGGAATTCCGGCTCATCCTCGTCCTCTTCCGGCAATTCCGCTACCAGCGGTTCACCGCAATCGGGGCACTCGGTCACATGGGGCAAATACTCAAAGCGGCAAATGGGGCAAAACATGTTACTCTCTCCGCGCT
>JAHIVM010000427.1 GCA_018816665.1 Candidatus Zixiibacteriota bacterium | reverse complement strand
ACGGACTATCGCGGGAGGAAGTGATCGTGCTGGCATCAATAGTCGAGGCCGAGGCGTTGCGCGACGATGAAAAGCCCCGGATTGCATCGGTGTACCAGAATCGTCTCCGCAAGCGGATGAAACTGGATGCCGATCCGACTGTCATATATGGGTTGGGGGGACTGGATCGCCCGCTGAGCCGTCGGGACCTCAAAAAAGACACTCCGTACAACACGTATAGAAAACGCGGCTTACCGCCGACTCCGATCAATTCCCCGGGACTGGCGGCCATCAAGGCCGTATTGCAGCCCGAAACGACCGAATATTTGTATTTTGTGGCGGATGGAACGGGGTATCACCGTTTTTCGAAAACCAATGCGGAGCATAACCGGGCGCGCTACGAAATCAAGCAGAAACGTCGCACCCAGACTCCCTGACCTCAACCGTTCTTACTTGGTATTGTTCTGAGTGACCTGATACCGGGCTATAAGCTCGGCGAATTGTCTCAGGATGGGGTCCAGCCATCCGTCTTCCATCGTGACAAAGGCGTTGGGATCATCGGAACTGAATCCGACCAGTCCCACAACCGTGGCATCGTGCTTGATCGGCTTGAGCAGGAAGGACTTGGTGTCGTCATCGAGGAGCAGGTTGCGTTCAATCAGGTTGCCGTTGAAAAACTCGGTGAAGCTTTCCATGTACATCTGGCCGTCCTCGGCCACCCGTTGAAACAGCGATGAAACGGTGGGCATGCGGAGGGAGAGGTTGCGCCTGAATTTGCCGCGGTTCCATGACGCGAGAGCTACGAAGCGCGCCTCGTTTTCTTCCCGGATCACCAACATGGCGCGGCTGATGTCAAAATCGGCCCGAAGCTGGTTGGTGAATTCCAGGAACACTTCCCTGGGATCGGCATGGTATGCAATCCAGTCGCTCATGTCATCAATCAGCTCGTTTTGTTTGACGGCGAGGTATCCCTGGGTGCCGCCGGGCTGTTCCAAAGCCCCCATAGTCACTCCCTGCAGGTTCCGGCCTGCCCGTGTTATTCCGTGACCAGCTCTCGCTGGAGGTCGTATTTCTTAATTTTGCGCCACAGGGTAGTGCGACCAATACCCAGTTCCGCGGCCGTTTTTGTGTAATTCCAATCGTGCTCGTTCAGGGCCCGGATAATCAGCGACCGCTGACCGTTGTCAAGGCTGTTGCCTTTTAAACGGAGCGTGGTTCTGGGCTGAACCTCGGGTTGCTCATGACCGGCGCACTCGTTGGTGACAAACATGATGTCATCGTTTTCAAGCCGGGTGCTGGTGGCCAGGGCCGCGCCTCGGCGGAGCGTATTCTCCAGTTCGCGGATATTGCCGGGCCAGGAGTGGCTCAGCAACTTGTCTACCGCCTGACGGCTGATAGTTATTGTCCCGCGGCCCAATTCCATGGAAATGGTGCGCAGGAAGTACTCGGTCAGAATCTCAATATCCTCGGATCGTTCGACCAGGGTCGGCAGGTGGAGCGGGATGACATTGAGACGATAGTACAAATCCTCCCGGAACTCGCCATCCTTGACCATGATGGCCAGGTCGCGATTGCAGGCCGCGATAGTCCTGACATTAACCTTCCGTGAGACCGATGCTCCGACGGGACGGATTTCCGAATTCTGCAGGAAACGCAGCAGCTTCACCTGGGTTGATTGCGGCATGTTGGCGACTTCATCCAGGAAAATAGTCCCTCCGTCGGCCGCCTCGAAAAGTCCTTTTTTCGTCTGGGTGGCCGACGTGAAGGAACCCTTGATGTGCCCGAACAGTTCGGATTCGAGCAGGGTCTCGGGTATAGCGCTGCAGTCTATAGTGATAAGCGGTCCGTTCCGTCGATGCGAATGGTGGTGTACGGCGCGGGCGAACAACTCCTTGCCGGTTCCGGAGGCGCCGGTGATCAGGGTGGTTATATCGGTTGGCGCTATCCGCATGGCCGTTTCCTTAAGCTGCGCGATTTTCTTGGAGATACCTACGATGTTATCAAAGCCGTAGCTCATGGCCACATGCTGGCGAAGGGTGATGATTTCCTCGCGCATGGTTTTGCGCTCCAGCGCCTTGTTGACGCGTAGCAGCAACTCGTGGTTGGAAAACGGCTTGGTAAGGTAGTCTGCGGCCCCGGCCTGCATGGCCCGGACGGCACTTTCTATCGACCCGAAGGCGGTAATCAGCACGGATTCAACATCCGGGTGACGTTCCTTGACAATCTTGATGAGATCAAGACCGTTTTCATCGCCAATACGAAGATCGGTGATGACCAGATCAATCGTCTTCTCGGCAAGAACGCTGACTGCTGCCGAGAGGCTATCGGCCTCCAGGACCTCGAGTTGTTCTTTTCCCAGCAGAATTGCCAGGGATCGGCGCATGGCCAGTTCATCATCGACAACAAGTATCTGTCTTTTTCCGGTAGTGCTCAGGTTGGACATGGATAGCTACTCTACGTTTACAGGTATTTCCAGGTTGGTGGTTAGTACGGTGCCGTTCCCGGCAACATGCTGTGTGATCACCGCATTCATCAGGCGGCAGAGTCTCTCGCAATACTGCTGCCAAGCGACAACAAAGGCGGGGACGTGATTAACATCGGCAAATGCTGTCTGGATGTTGACAATCACACGCTTTTGGTCCGTTTGTTCGGAGATGGCAATTTCCGTGAGACTGCGACGGGCTTTATGACCCAGGTGGGACCTGAGCGCGGAATCGAACAGCACGTTGAGGGCAACCACCGGGAGGCAGGCGACCGTGTCGATGCCGTAGACCTGCAGGTTCACCTGTCCTTTGTCGGTACGCCATTCGGCAGACCGCCGGACGGTCTCCGCCAGTTCGTCGGAGAGAGTTATCGATCGGACCGGGTATTTGTCATAGTTGAAGAGCAGTTCCATGCGATTCAGATAGGCATCGAGGTTGGCCACCTCCGACATGATGATGCCGGTCAGTTCTCGCTCTTCGCTCTCAAGGTCATGAGCGGCAATGGTATCCAGATGGGATACGGCCGTCATGACGGCTGAAATTTTGTTGCGCATGCCGTGTACCAGGAAATCCACCTGGGGATCGAGCGTTGTTTCAGAGGGGCGCTCGTTGGCGACGTGCGAGACTATAGATAGATGGATGCCGTCGACCGTTACGTTGTCCATGGACAATTTCCGACCGGGCGACAAGCTCACGTACCGGTCGGAGATAGAAGAATATTCGGAATCGATGAGACGATCCAGGGTCAGGCCCAGCGCTCCGGCGGCGGCCTCATTGGCCAGCAATACTCGACCGGCAGCGCGATTGACGACCAGCCAGGGGCCCTCAATACGTTCAAAACGCTTCTTCAGGACGTTGGCGATCGGGATAGTGGCAGCCCAGGCATTGCGGAACTGTCGCACCAGCTGGGTAAACTCTGATTCATCGGCATGAGTTGACGAAAGATCGGGGGACAGGTGTCCAATGACCAGTCGGATGTCATCCTGAGTACACAGCCCGGCCGTTTGTACGCGGAAAGTTTCGGACTCACCGTTGTGTTCAGGGCAGAAGCGCCGGCTGAAAATGGCCTCGGAGAATGTGGTTACTGAGGCCTCACTCATGAGACCGTCGAGCGGCCCCAGCGGTGTGTTTTCGGGATGAAGGTACTCACCCTGATTAGCCAGAAAAATGAGTGAGCGATCCGGTACAAGAAGGTCAAGAAGGCATTTCTCTGAGTCGCTCAACCAGTTACGAAAGCGCAGGGCCAGCAACATCGATTCGATCCCGGCCTGGGCGAGGGCACGATTGATGAGGGAGCGGGGGCGCTGATCGATCAGTGAGCGCGACGGGAGGGTTGATTCAGTTTGGAACTCCTGGACGTACACATTGGTCTCCTGTTTCAATCTGACACATGTTACTAGGAGTATCGGTTTCACTTCGAGACGCTTTAGCTGTTTCGGAACAAAACAGGTGGGTGAGGGCAGGGTTTTTGTCTTGACTGTCCCGAGTGGCCGCCATAAATTGCCCCATGCCAGTATCACGCGTACAGATTGAGCAGTTGGCGGCATTTTCCCGGCTCAATTTGTCCCTCCGGGAAGTTGACCGATTCTTCGTGGCACCCGGCAGAATTACCTCTCCTTTCGATCAATTGAGCGATTTGCGGCCGTTTCCGGACCGTCCCGGTCGACTTATGTCGGCGCCCGGGCCGACTTTGCGCGAGGCATACAAAACCGCCCCTGCCGAGGCACCCTTGACCGATGGGACCGGTGTTATCGTCCCCAGGGTGTGGGGCTGATGGCCGGCAAAGTGATCGCCGTCATACCCGCACGGCTGGGATCCTCTCGATTCCCCGGCAAGGTGTTGTATCCGTTGAACGGTAAGCCGTTGTTGTATCACGTGTGGCGGCGGGTCAGTCGGGCCAAGTTGCTCGACCGGGTGTTGATTGCGACTGACAACGCGGACATACAGGACGCAGCAGCGGCTTTTGGCGCCGAAGTGGTACGCACGTCCTCCCGGCATCGGACCGGTTCGGATCGGGTGGCCGAAGTTGCCGCAAAGAACCCTGGTGCCATCTACATTAATATCCAAGGGGATAATTTCGGACTCAAACCACAGGTGCTAGACCGGGTTGTGGCGCTTATGCAGGCCGATAGCAGGATGTCCTGTGCCACTCTGGCACGGTCTCTTACGTCGTCAGCCGACCTGTTTGACCCCAATACTGTCAAGGTCATTGTGGCCCGGGACGGTCGGGCGCTCTGGTTTTCTCGCTGGCCGCTGCCGTATTTACGAGGCAGTAAAGAAGGTGCGTCGGTAGCCGGGTTCAGCTATCTTTCGCATATCGGTGTTTATTTTTTCAGGCGGGGGCTGCTGCAGGCGTTTGGCGGATGGAAGCGTTCGCCCCAGGAGAAGGCAGAGTCGTTGGAGCAATTGCGTATTCTTGAGAACGGGTACAACATACAGGTGGTCAGGACATCGATGAAAACCGTGTCGGTTGACACACCCGCAGACATAGATAAAATAGCGCGACTAGCATAGAATGGGTAGTAAGATGGCTGAAGCAAAACAGACCAAGTACGTGTTCATTACCGGGGGTGTCGTCTCCGCTCTCGGCAAGGGTATCAGTGCGGCATCGCTTGGATTCCTCCTGCAGCGCCGGGGTCTGACGGTGCAGAACTGCAAGTTTGATCCATACCTCAATGTTGATCCGGGGACCATGAATCCGTTCCAGCACGGCGAGGTGTTTGTATTGGACGACGGTTCCGAGACGGATCTTGATCTGGGCCACTACGAACGATTCCTGACCAAGTCGCTGAGCAAGATGAACAACGTGACCACCGGTCAAATCTACAATACAATAATCACCCGGGAACGTCGCGGTGACTATCTTGGTGCGACGGTGCAGGTGATTCCGCATGTCACGGAAGAAATCAAGGGTCGCGCACGCAACCTGGCCCGCATCCCGGAAAAGCCTGATGTCATCATTCTGGAAGTGGGCGGTACGGTGGGCGATATTGAATCCCTGCCCTTTATGGAGGCGTTGCGCCAGATGGGCCTGGAGGAGGGCGCGGAAAACGTCATGTACCTCCATGTCACCCTGGTACCGTATATCGCCGCCGCCGGCGAGTTCAAAACCAAACCGACTCAGCACTCGGTAGCCGAGTTGAGGGGAATTGGTATCCAGCCGAACATGTTGTTGTGTCGTTCGGTCAAGCCGATATCGGACAGTCTGCGCCAGAAGATCTCTCTGTTCTGTTCAGTGCCCACCAAGTCGGTGATTGCGAATCACGATGTCTCGACGATCTACGAGGTGCCGCTGGTTCTGCATGCCCAGAACGTCGACAAGATT
>JAHIVM010000426.1 GCA_018816665.1 Candidatus Zixiibacteriota bacterium | reverse complement strand
GTGGTGAAGGCCGATGACGTGCGCTCGTTGCTGGTTGATCAGGTTACGGCGCCGGTGCGATGGTCGCAGACAATGGATTACCTGGTGGCCGCCGACGTAACGAATGTTGTCGAGATTGGTCCCGGCAAAGTTCTGGCCTCCCTGGCCAAGCGGGCGATGAAACCCGCCCAGATGGTTAATCTGGACACGCTGAATGACATAGAAGCATACTCGCCCGTGCCGGCATAGGAGACAGAGGGAAATGGATTTCACGGACAAAGTGGCGATAGTGACCGGTTCGGCCCGCGGTATTGGCTTCAAAATAGCCGATGGATTCGCGCGGGCCGGGGCCAAAGTGGTGATCGTAGATCTCGATCAGGCAGCGGTTGAGGCGGCGGCCAAGTCGCTGGGCGGCGAGGGGATTGGTGTGCGCGCCGACGTTACAAGCGCCGAAGACATTGCCGCCCTGATGGATACGACGAAAGAGAGATACGGCCGGATTGACGTGGTGGTCAATAATGCCGGAATCACCCGGGATGGCCTGATGATACGCATGGACGAGAAAGACTGGGACCTTGTGCTTGACATCAATCTCAAAGGGGCTTTTCTTGTCACGAAAGCGGCCAGCCGGATCATGATGAAACAGCGCTATGGGCGCATCGTGAACATCACGTCCGTGGTTGGTCTAACGGGAAATGCCGGCCAGGCCAACTATGCGGCGTCCAAGGCCGGCCTTATTGGTTTAACCAAGTCTGCAGCCAAGGAGCTGGGGACTCGGGGAGTGACAGTGAATGCGGTTGCGCCGGGGTTTATTCAGACCGAGATGACGGATCATCTCCCGGAGGCAGCCAAGGAAGAGTTTCTGAAGCAGGTTCTGATCAACCGCCCCGGCACACCTGACGATGTCGCAGCCGCCGTGCTGTTCCTGGCTTCCGACCAGGCATCGTACATCACCGGTCAGGTGCTGACGGTCGACGGTGGTCTTACGGTATAGAAAACAAAGACAACACGAAGCAATATTAGGGAGAGATAGCAATGTCTATTGAAGAGAGAGTCAAAGAAATCATCGTGGAGCAACTCGGTGTCGAGGCGTCTCAGGTGACCGAGCGGGCCAAGTTCGTTGATGATCTTGGCGCCGATTCACTGGATACTGTGGAACTCGTGATGGCTCTGGAAGAGGAATTCTCTCTGGAAATCCCCGATGAAGACGCCGAAAAAATCACGGCCGTCGGCGATGCCATTAATTACATCAAGGAACACGGAGACAAGTAGGAGCCCCCGCGCGCTCCTCGTTACAAAGGTATTCATCGCCCATGGGAAACAGGACTGTAGTCACCGGGATGGGAGTTGTTACTCCCCTCGGGAACACCCTCGACGAGTACTGGCAGGCCCTGCTGGATGGTAAGTCCGGCGTTGGACTCGTGACTCGTTTCGACGTTACCGACTATCCGACCAAAATAGCGGGTGAGGTCAAGGACTTTGATCCGCTGCAGTACTTTGATCGGAAGGAAGTAAAACGCGCCGACCGATCACAGCAGTACGCAATGGCGGCCGCCACCGATGCCGTGAAGGATTCCGGCCTGGATCTGGAAGCAATCGATCTGGACCGCGCCGGTGTGGTTATCGGTTCCGGGATCGGCGGTATTCAAACCTTCGAGGAGCAGCATGCCAAGTTGCTCAACGCCGGTCCGGGAAGGGTCTCACCGTTCTTCATTCCGATGATGATCATCGATATGTGTGCCGGCCTGGTGTCCATGAGATTCAACTTCCGTGGCCCCAACTACGGTCTGGTCTCCGCCTGTGCGTCATCGGCTCATGCCGTGCTGGATGCTGCTCGCAGTATTGAGCGGGGTGAGGCCGATATCATGCTGGCGGGCGGATCCGAAGCCACTATTACGCCGACTTCCATGGCCGGTTTCTGCCAGGCCAAGGCTATGTCGACGCGCAACGACGAACCCGAAAGAGCTTCGCGACCCTTCGATCAGGAGCGCGACGGGTTTGTTATGGGCGAAGGTTCCGGGATGCTTATTCTGGAGAACTACGAGCACGCCGTCAAACGCGGCGCCCGTATCTACGGCGAGTTCCTCGGCGGCGGTATGACCGGCGATGCCTATCACATGACCGCTCCTCATCCGGAAGGCCGGGGAGCCCGTCTGGCCATGGAGGCGGCTTTACGAAGTGCCGGTCTCCAGTCAGCACAAATCGACTACATCAATACTCACGGTACCGCCACGCTTCTCGGCGACATTGCCGAAACCAAAGCGATCAAGGCGGTGCTGGGAGATCATGCTTACGAAATCCCCTGTAACACCACCAAATCGATGACCGGTCATTTGCTCGGCACGGCGGGAGCGGTGGAGTGTATTACTACCCTGCTGTCGATTCGGGACCAGAAGGTTCAT